>JAUIJG010000129.1 GCA_030431355.1 bacterium | reverse complement strand
TTCTTTCCGGTGATGTAATTCTGCCACGGTGATGCTTTTCGTTCCTGCGGAGATTCAAGCTAAGAAAAAGCCTGCTTCAAAATCAAAAATGAAACAGGCTATTTAAGCAATATCAAAAAAATGGGGCAAGCGAGGGGATTCGAACCCCCGAGTGCCGGAACCACAATCCAGTGCCTTAACCACTTGGCTACGCCTGCCATATCCCAAAGGTTCTTCTGAGGTTTAATTATACAAAGTCGACAACAACTATCCACGGGTTGTAAACCAGATCGATTCAGAAAGTAATCTAGAAATTTCAAAAGCACGCGAATAGAAGCGTTTTAGCTCACACCGAATAAGGCAAAGAAGGGCGGCAACACCTTGGCAAGCATTCCACCGATAAGGAAAGCACTCAACCAGGAGCCGACCCAGATTACTGTGGCAACCTTAAAGCCTCTCTCTTTAATCATCACCCCGACCGTCGCGATACAGGGGACAAAGAGCGTGATCACAATCATAGCCGTGACAGCTTGAACGGAGGTCAATGCTACTTCGGTCAATCCGAAGGAGGCGAAGTCCCTTCTTACAATTCCAAGGATGAACGTTGTGGCAATCCGGGGATCGGCAGGAAGATTGAGCCAGTTGACGGTTATAGGATTCAGCACCCGGATAAACCAGTCTAATAGCCCGATCATCTGGGCGACGGAGACGACCAGACCGGCAAGAATGAACATCGGAGTCGACTCTTTCAAGAAACTCCAGGACTTTTTCCAGGTCTTCTTAAATACATTGTCCGCTCTCGGCATTCTCATTGGCGGCAAATCGATCATCAAAGCCTCTGACTTACCGGGCAAAATTTTGTGCAAAAGGAAACCGGTGACAGCGAGCATCCCGAACACCACACCACCATAGACACACCAGGCAAGAAGCCCTCCGGTCTTCGCCAGAGTTCCGGAAACTACACCCAGTTGCGCAGAGCAAGGGATAGCCACTCCCAGTAGTGCAGTAGCAATCAACTTCTCTCTGCGACTGGTTAATAGACGAGTGGTGATGGTAGCCATGGTCACACATCCCAACCCTAAGATCAAAGGAATAATCGCTCTGCCGTTAAGTCCGATTTTGTTCATCATCCGATCGACCAGAACAGCCAGTCGCGGCAAATACCCGGAATCTTCCATCAGGCTGAGACCAAGATAGAAGCCGATTACAAGAGGCATCAAAAGACCAAGTAGATAAGTAACAGTTAGGGTCAGGATCCCAAACTCACCGACCAGGGTATTTCCCACAATGCTGAAGAAATTGTCCCGGTATCGCCAGAAATCAAACTGCAAGTCCTGGGGAGCGGTCTGAGCCACCAGTTTTTCATATTCGCTGTTGCTTCTACCCTGATCTTTATAGATATTGGTCAGTCGCCCCTCCGGAAGCCCGACCGAATTTGAACCATCAGAAACTTCACAGGGAAATACGAAAGAAGCCAGCTTGCGAATATTAGGCTCGTAATAAACTTTCATTGTCTGGTTCTCGGTAATCTCCACCAGGTCTCCGGCGATCCAGACCCCCAGCATCTGATAGAAGATTAGATAACAGACCAGCGCCGCCACTCCGGTACCATAGACCGGGTGAAGCAAAAATCGACCGAGCTTAATCGAGAACCGCGTCGCCACCGAGTGGTCTGTGACGCACTCCTCCACAATCTTATCAACTTGCTTTCGACGAGCACCATATATGAGGGCCCGAACCGGAAGCAGGTTAGGGTTGTATGACTCCAGGGTGACCTCATCGCCTTCCAGGGCAAGGAGAGCCGCCGGTCTCGGCAGTCCGGCTTCCATCACCGGTCCCAGCATCTCTTCCAATTCGGAAGAGGAGCGTCCGGGGCAAGCCTTTTCCAGAGCCGGCTCAATCTTCTCAAGCCCTTTTCCTTCCACAGCCACGCAGGTCAAAACAGGGAAATCGAAATACTGCGAAAACTTCTCCAAATCAATCTCAATACCGTGATTGAGAGCCTCATCCCACTGATTTATAACCAGTATCATCGGCTTGCCCATATCCATGAGCTGCAAGGTCAAAAAGAGATCGCGATCCAGGCTCAATGCGGAGACAACATTTACGAGAACATCAGCTTCAAGAATAAGACTACGGGCCGTCTTCTCTTCGTCATTCATGGACGAAACACCGTAGACTCCAGGTGTATCGCAAAGATGATCGCCGCCGGAGCCCATTAAGCCGGAAGCGATATCGATTGTTGTTCCGGGATAGTTAGAGACATCGGCGCTCATACCGGTGAGCGCGTTAAAGATAACAGACTTGCCGACGTTGGGATTTCCAACCAGAGCAATCTTCTGAAAACCGGCACTCTCTTGCCTGGAGCCGTCAAAACTCTTCTCCGAATTCTTAGTTTGAATTTTGACGCCCATTCAAATCGGCTCCGGCTCCCGTAAACGATAAATTCTATCAATAAGTATATCCATTAGTCTTGCAAATGGATCTCATTAACACTTATGTAAAGAGTCTGGAATTTGCCTGGTATTGGCATTTATCATCTGCTTTCATAGGCGTCTGTCCCAACCGGGCCTCTGAAAAGCAAGATTATTAACAAGATGATAGATAAGCATGTAAATAAAAGGATAGCGGGGTCAAGCCACCTCTTTCCTGTTTTCTGCTCCCTGTTTCTGGGATTGGTCATAATTAGCGCCATGAGCGCCCAGACGAAGGTTCTGGCCGCTCCAGCAGCCGGATCTCAAATCAGTCCGCCGAGCCAGATCAATAAGACTACGATTCCTGCCGGATCGAAACATCAGAGCCATCTGATCAAGTCAGGCTCTTCGATAATCGTACTCAAAAACGGACTGCGAGTGATTCTTATCAATCAGCCTTCTTTTCCGATGGTTTCATGCCAGCTCTGGTACCACAAGGGCTCCTCCGCCGACGGAAGCTCCGCCGGAGCCTGTTATGCCCTGAAACACATCTTGAACCTCGAGCCTATGCTCAAAGAAAAGAGTACCGCAGTGGGTTTGATAAAACGCGCCGCGCAATTCGATTCTTTTGTCAGCGACGATTTCACAGCTTTTGTGATAAACGCCGTGGATTCTGATCTGGAAGGATGCTTGAAGATTCAGGCAAGGAGGCTAAATGCTAGTTTAGAGGATGCCGATACCCAGATCATTCTTGATGGAATGGCGGAATACAACCGCAAAGCCAACATGAGAAAAGAGCTTAATGGGCTTGGTCACCTGGAAGAAGAGGTGAGAGCTCTGGCTGCCAGCAAGAATCGCCCCGATGAAAAGGCTCTGAAATTACCTAGAGTCCCGGTCATACAGAAAGTGCAATCGGTCAAAAAAGTCAAAGAGTTTTATTCCGAAGAGTTTAAAAAAGCGCCGGTCACCCTGGTTATAGCTGGAAAGTTTGATAGCGGAAGAGTTCTTCAATCGGTGCAAAAACAATTTGCATCAAGCAGGTCCCTGAGCGCGGTCAAAGCCCAGGTCCAGCCCCCTCACCCGAGCGCCCCGGAAAATGCCGACGGTGCTAATGGCAAGAGTCCTGAATCGGGCGGCGAAAAGTCATTTACGAAATTCATCAATGGCAAGAGGAACGAGATCCTTGTCGCTTTCAATACCCCCGGTCTCGCCAGCAAAAATATAGCACCACTAATAGTACTGGAATCACTCTTCGACAATAGTGTCCACGGTCTTCTGAAAAACAGATTTCTAGAGAACTCTCTATGCAAGGAAGCCAGAGCCAATCTAGAATTACGTCGCGGTGGCGGTCTTTTCAAGGTCCATTTTTCCTGTGAGCCGGACGTAGCACCGGAAGTGGTATTAAGAGATTTCAACGAACTCCTTGGTACTATCGGCGATATATCCATAGATTCAATCAGCCTGACCCGGGCAAAGAAACGTGCACGAATGCGCTTCTTGAAGGCAAATTCAGGTCCCTACGAGGCGGCTTATCAACATGGATTTCTCGATTCCCTGGAGAGTCATTCTCTCTCCGAAGAATGGCTCCGGCTAATAGATTCGGTAAAAGATTCCGACATCCAGAGAGTGGCAAAAGCCTACCTCTGCCGAGAGAATTCGACCGTGGGAGTCTACAAAACGAAGCAAGCGAAAGCATCCATAAAGACTGACGGAGACTACAAGATTGCCGACATGGGCACCACCACTCCATCCTCCGATACTGCCCAGGAAAATAATACGAACGCTAATTCCAACTCGGATTTCGATCCCGCCTCCATGAGCCCTGAGGTAGAAAGCAATAATCCGATTCACTTCTCGAACATGAAACAGCAAGAGACCGTTTTAAAGAATGGAATCAAGCTTGTGGTATTCACAGTGCCAAACTCCGGACTGATAGGCATTAAAGGCGCCTTGAACTGCGGCTTTGCCCAGGAGCCTGCCGACAAACATGGAGTGAGTCAGTTGAACACCGCCTTGATGAACGGGGATTCAAAAAAAATCACCAGGAAAAAATCTCTGATTCTTCAAAGCAACAGGGGTTTGAGCAAAGAAGACCTTCTCAGCTTCAGAACCGAAGCCAAAAACGTAGTATTGAAATGCAACGCTACCAGAGAGAGTCTTAAAACACTACTGAAGCTGATATCCCATCATATCCGCTACCCGGACATCTCCGATGCGAAGCTCGTATCGGCAAAGAGACGAGCAATTGATACAGCCCTATTCAACTACGAAGAATCGAAGGACAAACTCAAGGATCACCTGCTCAGAAACTTACTGCAAAAAGATTCTCCCTACGCTCCGGTCCAGATAAACAAGCTGGTTGCGGATATAAAAGGGCTCGGTCCCGATGACCTGCGGGAGTTCAGGAAGAAAACCGTCAATCCGGCGGAGCTGACTCTGGCGGCAGCCGGAGATATCACCCTGGCAGAATTCAAAGGTCTGGTACAGGCAGTCTTTGGCGATTGGCAGCCGGCAGAAGATGCTAAAAAGGTGGTATCGCCTGGTCTTCAACCAAACTCCAGAACTGTATTGAAGGTAGTGCTCAATAATCAATCAGATAGCTCTACTCCAGAGCCCCAGGCTCTCTTAATGGGCAAGCTCTATGAAGACAGGGACGGCAGCATTCTAGCCAATCTGTCCCTTCTCAACTGTGCTCTGAACGGGCATCCGGTTCATTCTCTACTGCCGGACAAAAGCATTTCTCTAAAAGCCCAGGCAGCCGCGGACCATAGCCTCTGGACCGCCAGGATCATTTCAAGCAAAAATGAACTGGTCTCCTCTTTCGACTCCCTGAAATCGACGCTAAACCGCCTGGTGGACCAGGGTCTCCCCCAGGGTCGACTGAAAGAATTGAAAGACTACCTGATCCGATCCTCGGTGATGGAGAGAGAGAAAAACATATTCACCATGGTCGATACCCTATTACGGCGCAGCCTCAATAGTCAAACTAAAGAGACCGCAACCAAGTTAGTGACCGGCTCGGAAGAAGAATTCAATCAATTCCTCAAAGCCAAACTCAAGCCTGATAATGCTTGTCTGGTTTTCGACCTCTCCAGAAATTCCAGGGCTCTGGCCCGAAAGCTGAACATGCATAAATGATTGTCATGGTCAGGCCGATTCCTCAAAATTCAGCAAATATGTGGATTTGAAGCTTTAGCCGGAAGCCCCTCCTGACATCCAGATTAATTACCTCAAATTCACATATTCAGTCGACACAACTAAATTAAGCGGATCACATAAACACGCCCCAAGCACAGACATATCGATCTTTCCGGCGATCAAATATATAACTCAACCCGCCTTACTATTGAACGTAGGGCTTTTCCATCGAAAGAGATATAGAACCGGAAAAATCATTCGTTCTTAAAATCCTTATGATTATGAAATATTCGGACTTAAGGTCAATTGTAAAGCAGCAAGCCGTTGTCAATTATTTAATCTAAACCGCCGAGAATCCACATGGTTGCAGTCTTTACGAAGTCGCCGACCTTAATCAATCTTGCGAACCCTTACACCGTGGGACTTTCCCCGGATGCTAAGCAGTTTGACTTTAGAGGAAGAAGTTCGCTAATATTCTCGCTAGCGTCAAAACTTACGCATGCCCGGTCCAGCGCTAGTATTCCCATACATATGGACCGTCACAAAGCTATCACAGATAGAACTAAGGGCAGTGCGGTTTTACAAGAAAGGTGACCATGGTAGAAAGTACTGAAAAAGCTATCAATTTAGACGACTCAGCCACCAACATCCAAATTGCTGAGATAGAAAGAGAACCATCTTATACCCCTGTCAGCGCCGACGAGAAGTCCGCTATCAAAGCCACCCCGAAAGCAACGGTGGTTAGTACGCCTGCTCGTCCCCAGGGAGAGAAGAAGGCCAGCGTCCAGGAACTCCTCGCCTCTGAACCGGAAGCCCCCAAGACAGATGAGTTAGAGACATTGTGGCCCGGTGTTCACCAGGACCTCCATCAAGAGTTTATCAACCCCATTAAAAAGACCCCGAGCGCGCTTCTGACCGTCGGATTCATCGGCGGAGCAATTCTCTCGCTCTTTGCCGTCTGGGGCTACTCCGCCTTCTCCGGCCAGGACGCCGACGTGGTTGCAAATCAGGACAAACCGATTTTGATTCAAGCCAACTCGGTGCAGGATTCCAGCGATGCCAATACCCCGGTAATCTCCAAAAACGTAGACCCGACCGCTCCCCTGGAGCCTATTTGCAAGAGCTACGAGGTTAAGTCAGGCGATACCCTGGTATCCATCGCTCTGAAGAATTACCGCAAGGTAACGCCCCGCCTGATCGACTCCATCGTGGAACAGAACAATCTCAAGAACGCAGATACCCTGGGTCTTGGTCAGAAACTGAGCCTGCCTACCTATCATCCTTCCAATGCTAGATTAGCGGCGACCAAATCCGCCCAGATTAATTGACGACAAAAAACAATTCAGTTCAAGAAGCGGAAAGTTCAACCGGTGAATTGAAGACTGTCCTGAGTGTCTTCGAGAAGATCAAAGAGAAGATGCCCCGTTATGAAAGCCGGGAGTCTCAAATTCACCTGGGTGAGTCCATCCAGTACTGCTTCAAATCCGGGAAAACAGGGATCTTCGAGGCCGGCACCGGTATCGGAAAGAGTCTCGCGGCTCTGGTGCCAGCGGCTTTGACCGACAAAAGGGTGGTGGTCTCCACCGCCACCATATCCCTGCAGGAACAATACATAAAGAAAGACCTGCCCCTGATCAAAGAGGTGGTCTCCAACCAGCTGAGAATTGCCCTGATGAAAGGTCGGGGAAACTATGTTGGATTGAGACGCTTTCAAGATCACATGCGGGAAGAAGCCGTGGACCAGGACATTGTGGACTGGATAGATTCCACCATGGAAGGTGACATCTCAGAGCTGGAGTATGTGCCCCATTTTGAAACCTGGCAGGAGATCAATTCCAGTAAAGACGACTGCTTGAGAAACCGCTGTCCGAGCTTCAACGACTGCTTCTATTTTGATGCAAGAAGAAGGGCGGAGACAGCCGACATTCTCGTGGTCAACCACGCTCTGCTCCTGGCTGACGCCGTATCAATGGGAAAAATCCTGCCAAAATATGATCTTTTGATAGTGGATGAAGCCCATCATTTAAGGGACATAGCCACTGAAGCGTTCAGCTCATCAATCAGCACCGGCGGTATCAAAAGGTTGGTATCAAGGGCCCAGAGAAAAGTAAGCGCACCGGTCACCTTAATCGACCATATATTGAGAGATTCCACCGACTTTTTTCAGCATCTCAACGATCAGATGCAGTACAAAAAGCTGCGATTGCAAAAAGCTCTGGATTCGGCAAAACCATTGCTGTCTTCCCTGGAAGAGCTGAAAGACTGGTTGGACCGACAGACCTTTGAAGACATTCTCGATGTGGACATGGCCCGGGATAAGATTAAGCTCAAAGCAAAGGCGATCATAGGCACGATAGAGGGCTACCAACACTGTCTCAGCCTGATTTCGGAGCCGAGCCTGGATTGGGTTGTATGGGCAGAGAAACAGGACTTCGCCGGTCAGCGCATAAAAGTAACCGCTGCTCCCCTGGATGTCTCTGAGCAGATTCACGACTTCGTCTTGAAAAAACCGGGATTGGAGTCAGCTATTTTTATGTCGGCGACGCTGGCCACCGACACTGAAGACCCATTTCACTATTTCAAAAAGAACACCGGCGTCTCTGGGAAAGTGGTCCAGGACAAGTTCCCCTCTCCTTTCAACTTTCAAGAGCAGTCTTTGCTTTATCTGCCCAAAGGAATGCCGGATCCCAATTCACCACAATATCTTCCGGTCATAGCGGATCGAATCGAAGAATTGCTAGAGATAACAAAAGGCAGAGCCTTCGTACTTTTTACCAGTCGCTACGCCCTGAACAAGGTGTTTGAGATGGTATCGGATAGACTACCATTTGAAGCCAAAAGACAAGGTGAAATGCCTCGAAACAAATTGGTGGAATGGTTTAAAAAGACACCTAATTCGGTACTATTCGGAACCGCATCTTTCTGGGAAGGCGTATCGGTGGATGGCGAGTCTCTAAGCTGCGTTATCATCGACCGAATTCCATTTCAAGTACCGGATGACCCGGTCTACGAAGCTCGCTGTGAGAGAATGCAAGCCAACCAGGACGAAAACTGGTTTATGGATTTTGCCCTTCCCCATGCCATTACCAGGTTGAAACAGGGAGTCGGAAGATTGATCCGCACCCAGGAAGACATGGGAATGGTTTCAATCCTTGATCCAAGGCTGACAGGCAAATTTTATGGCAAAAGAATGATCCGTTGCCTGCCACCGATGAAATTGGTGCACGGCATCGACACAGTGGAAGATTTCTTTCAGGCTATCGACAGCGATAAAAGTGAACAGCCTTAAGTAGTCTCGATATCGTCTTCGGCATTTTCCTGATCATCGGTGGTTCTTACAACACACAGATTTGAAGGCAAATTGTTGACCAGGTAGTTCAAAATCGGATCTTTCTGGCCCAGGATAAAGCCCCTGTCATCAGGATGACAGGCTCCGGCAAAAAGCATATCCACGTCATGCTCTTCAGCGGCCTTAACGATTCCGTCGGCAACTTTACCGGTGCGAATCTCGCCCCGTACATTGATACCCCGCGCTTTTAAGTCTTCAACGATTTTAGAGATATGCTCTTCCGCTTTATTATGGGGTCTCTCAGAAGAGATCAACTGGGCGACCACACCCACCTTTTCGGGGTCGGGAAGCACTCTCAAAACAATCAGTTCAGCCCCCATGCCAAGGGCATGAGCGGCAGCCACGCCGATCACATTTTCGCTCTTCTTGGGACTTGTTATAGCCACCATATACTTCATCAGACGCTCCTTTACAAGGCTCTCTAAAGGGTGAAAGTATGTCTAAACGGGCCAGACCAACCTGAGTAAGAATAGACTGACAGCGGCAAGAATGAACGCTATGGGCAATGTCAAAATCCAGGCGAGCAATATAAGCTTGAGAGTTTTTGGATTAAGTTTGTCCTTGCCGTGCACAGGAATTGTACCACCCGCCACAGCCGAGCTGAGGGTGTGGGTGGTGCTCACCGGCGCGCCGATATGGGATGCGACCAGAATGATCAATGAAGTGCTCATGGAAGCTCCGAAGCCCTGGGAATGACTCAATTTTTCCCTGCTTATCTTAGTACCGACGGTACGGATCACTCTCCACCCTCCGATGATCGTTCCGGCACCGATGGCCGTGGCAGCGGACACCATCACCCAGAGGGGCACCTCATTGATGTGATACCCGAACTGGCTGAAATGGGTAGCTAAAATAAGGGTAATAATCCCCATGGTTTTCTGACCGTCATTACTTCCGTGGCTGAAGCTTACCGATGCGCTGGAAAAGATATGCAGCCAGCGCATGATAGGCTTCTGCTCTTTTCGGCTCACATCCTCTTTCTCCTTGGAAAGTTTCAGGGCCAACCAGGTAGCCAGGGCTCCGCCACCGAATCCTACAACCGGGGATATAAGAAGAGCGAGAAAGACCTTGTTCAACTCATGCCAGCTGACACCATCCATACCGGCGGCGGTAACTCCTGCTCCGAAAAGGCTGCCTATAAGACAGTGGGATGAGCTAACCGGAATTCCATACCACCAGGTAACCAGGTTCCAGATCAAGGCTGCCACCAGAACAGCAACCACCACCGGCAATGATACCGATTCGGCAGGGATGATCTTGGTGATGACCTGGGCGACCGCGGTTCCGACAACTACTGCCCCGAGGAAATTGAGCAGACCGCTCATCACAATCGCCACGGACGGCTTCAAAGCTTTTGTATAAATCACTGTCGCCACGGCGTTTGCTGTATCATGAAAGCCGTTTACGAAGTCAAAACCAAGGGCAAGTACAATGGCGACTACTGCGATAATTGTTTCCGGAGACATAGTAATTTAAGTACCTGGATTTACAGGAGATCGGGTTGCCTGAGCTTAGGTAAAATTAGCAACTTGAAGGTTAAGGAGACCTTAACCGAGCTTCTTATATAGCGGATAAGTTTACACAATTAAGTACCGTCATGCCTTGCAAAGAAGGAGACCAGATTGTCCCAAGGAAATGACCTTCCCGACAAATCAGAACCAGCCTCCCTCAACGAGGAAAGACTAGATTCTGAAAAAAAGAATAGAGAGTATCGCAAAGCCCAGGACAAGAACGCAGATAGTTTCAAGTCATTCTCCGAGGGCATGGCTACTGTTGACAAGTTCATGATCACCGGTCTTGAAGGGGAAGAGACCGAGACCGATTTGAAGTCAGATTCTTTTCAGTCTTTTTCTGATGGACTCGATGCTGTGGACAAATTTGAAATCACAGCCCGGGACAGGGATTCTGAGAATGCTCAAAAAGAAGAGATAACCCTTGAAATCAGCTTAGTTCAGTATTTGAGCCGATGGAGCCCTGAAGCTGAAAATCTCCTTGGTTGCACAAAAACCCTGGAGAATTCCAGGACTTTGAGTGAGCTGGTCGAGAGACTCTATCGCTTAGCCTGGAAAGATGAAATAACAATTTGTCTGCACAAGACTGAATATCCTTGCGAATATGATCCACTACGCCACCGAATACATCTGGATTTAACTAGAAATGAAGAAGAACAAATTGTGGATCTGACCCACCAGCTCTACCACTGCGTGCATCGATATTTGGACAAGCTCTACGGCGATGGTCCTGTCTCGCTTGAAACCTTCACCGACACTTTTCTCTGGGCGGAAGCCGGAGCGCTTCTAGCGGAGCTAAATGTCAGGATGGAGCTGGGATTGAAAAACACCGCTGAAACAGGTTTTAAGCTTCCAGTAAAAGAGGGTGAAAGCAGTACTCTTAAAGATGCTTTCATCGAACCGATTCTGAAGGTTGGAGGAGCAAGAGCACTGCGAGACAAGCTGGAGCGCTCTATCAAACGAGATGACTTTCTAAACAAAAACCTCTATTGCAAAAGCCTGGAAACACACCACCGGCTTTATCTAGATGACTTTGAAAAGATGAAAGCTATAGCCCAATCCCTGATCACAGAGAGTATAAAAGCAGGCTTGCCTCCAGAAAAGATTTAAGAACAAGCTGTTTTTGATTCGGTATTAAATCCGGTAGTTTTTTGGCACCAGATAAAGAATTATTAGTGGTGTCTTACTTCCAGGGGATCTAAGATCATCGGGTCGGCATAGACCCAGAGATCACCCGGACGCCATTGCAAGGGCTGTTTGGTACGATATCTGTAAACCAGAAGCTGCTGAATTATTCTTCTAGCGGATGGATTGCTCTCACCACGCCTGTCGTTGGCAAGACGAGTTCTCAGTTGAATAGCTTCCCGTTTTGTCCAACAATAAGCCGGCCCGGGGTTCGTTCCCCGCGAGCGACAGAGAATTGCTATTTTTCCTGATGGCTGTGGCCAACCTAAAACAAAATAATCATCGTACATAACCCCAATATGATAGTTCATGTTTCGAAAAAATCCAGCCCATAATGACACTAAAGGATAAAAATAAAGGCTGGATATAAAGGCTAGAAATGAATTCTCCCGATCACATAGTCATCTTTCATCCCGCCGCCATTGGCGACTCAATGCTCGCAACGCCGGTCGCTACTACCCTGAGAAAAAACTTTCCTGATACAAAAATCACTTCCTGGTCCTATGAAAGTCTCAAAACCATACTGCTTGACTTTTGTCCGTCCATCGATAATTTCCAGGCTTATAACAAGAAAGCGAGTCTGATAAGCCAGATAAGTACCCTGAGAAAGTTGAAGGCGGACCTATTTGTGGACCTCTCAAACTCACTGAGAGGGCGAATCATGGGCATTTTTTCCGGCGCGAAAACTCTCACTTACAAGAAGCAGAAATCAGATACCACTGCCACCATGCATGCTGTCGACAATTTTGTAGCCACTATTCAAGAAGTATGCGTGGATAGACCGGATAACCTGTTTCCCACACTCTATCCCAGTGATGACCATATAGAAAATCTCAAAAAATACGCCCTTGCATCCGGTACCAAAACATACATAGGTATCGTACCCGGTGTCGGCAAGTTCAGACCTCACAGGGGTTGGCCCCAGAAGAGCTGGCTAAAACTACTGGAGCATTTCGCCCCCTCAACAGATATCGAATGCATACTTATTGGCGGTCCGGAAGAGAGTGAGATGGGAGAGAGACTAAAAGCAGAGGCACCAGGAGCAGTGGT
>JAUIJG010000128.1 GCA_030431355.1 bacterium | reverse complement strand
AGGTAAAAGCGGCACACCAGGCCGCCCTGGCAGCTAAAACAGCCGGACCGATACTCGATCACCTCTTCAAGCTGGCTTTGCAAGCAGGCAAAAGGGTCCGCTCCGAAACAACTCTTGGCAGGCGCTCAGTTTCAATCAGCTCCGCCGCGGTGGAAATGGCCAGAGAAAGTCTCGGCTCCCTGAAGGGTAGAAATGTCACCATAGTTGGTGCCGGTAAGATGGCTCAGATATGCCTGAAATATTTATCAAGCAGCAAATCAGGAGCTAAGGTCAACTGGCTCAATCGCTCCGCCGAAACCATCAACAACTTCTTCTCCTGCAGTGAAAAGAAGGTTGGCAACATCAATACTTCCTTCGCCTTCGACAAACGCTACGAGATAGCCAGCCAATCTGATCTGGTGATAGTGGCCACGGCCTGCAAAGACTATCTATTCGAAAAAGAAGAGTGGCAAGCTCAGTCGTTGAAAGGTGCCGACAGCAAGAGCAAGAAAGACTGCCTGGTTATCGATATTTCCGTTCCCAGAAACGTGGATCCCGCCCTGGGTGAGCTGGAAGGAATCACCTTGAAACATGCCGACGACCTCAAAGAGATAGTCGGCAAAAACTTGAAAGAGCGCCAGAGCCTGGTGGATGAAGCTGAGAGCCTCATCTACGAAACCCTGGAAGAATTCCATAATTGGCATCGCAATCGCCTTGTGGTACCGACCATTGCAGGCCTGAGAGAGAAAATTGAAGCCATTCGTATTGAACAGATGACCAAAGGAATTAGCGGCACCTGTGCAGTTTCCAGCCAGCAAGAGAATGGCAATATGGAAGAGATTAGCCGTGCTATCGTTAATCAGATTCTCCATCATCCAACGGTGCAGCTGAAAGCCACAAAAGACTACGAAGTTCTCCGACAGCAAGCTGAAGCCCTTAGAACGCTCTTCAACCTTGACCCCCTGGAAGAATTTAGTAGAACAAACCAGAGAAGCCGTGGCAAAAATAGCAGTCAGTCAATAACCAGACCTTCGGTCTGCCACTAGGAAAATGGTCAAAGTAGGCACAAGAGCAAGCAAATTAGCCCTTCTGCAAACAGAGCTTGTCAAAGAACGATTTCAACAGCACAACAAAAAGACCCCGGTGGAGGTCGTGCAAATCAACACCGGCGGAGACAAAAACCGCTCCGTGCCCATCTCAAGAATCGGTGGCACTGGTGTATTCGTGAAGGAGCTGGAAGAGGCGCTCCTCAATAGATCCGTGGATTTCGTGGTTCATTCCCTGAAGGATATGCCCACGGAGAACCCGGAAGGTTTGCGCATAGCGGCAGTCTTGAATCGCATGGATCCAAGAGATGTTCTGCTCAGTCGTAACAAAATCACCTTGAAAGAATTGAAGCCCGGTAGCAAAATCGCCACCTCCAGCCGAAGAAGACTTGCCCAGCTCAAAAGCTTGAGAAATGATCTGGAATTCATTGATATGAGAGGCAACGTGCCAACCAGGGTCAAAAAGATGGAAGATGGATTTTGTGACGCCATTATCCTTGCGGCTGCCGGCTTGATCAGGTTAGGTATGGAAGAGCATATCACCGAGTACCTGGGTGAAGAGCAATGCACCGCCGCTGCCGGACAGGGAGCGCTTGCCATTCAGTGCCGAGCCGATGACCAGGACCTTATCGCAGCCCTGGCTAAACTTGATGAGCCCATGGTAAACAAAGAGATAACCGCTGAGAGAGCTTTTTTGAAAGTGCTCGGCGGGGGCTGTTCGGTTCCCATCGGAGCAAGAGCGGTCTATCAAGAAGACTACGGCAATTTGACTCTCTCCGCCTGCGTGGCATCCCTTGATGGTTCCCGGGTAGTAAGATTGAAACTATCCAGCGATGATGATAGCCCGGAACAACTGGGTGTCAGACTTGCTGAAATGATGCTAAAAACGGAAGCCCGAGATATTCTCAAAGAGTTGAAAGAGAGCGAACCGAATCTTATTTCACCGCCTTGAAGCCATGATATTAGCCGGACAGAAAGTACTGATTACAAGAGCGAAAACCCAGGCGCGGAAGATGGCAGATAGGCTTGAAGCAGCCGGTGCCGTACCTGTTCTATTGCCGGTAATCGAATTTCAGGAGCCTGATTCTTTTGATCAGTTAGACAAGAGTTTAGAGAACCTAAGTCAATTCCACTGGATTATCTTTGCTTCCGGCAACGCTGTGCGAGCCGTTTTTAAAAGAATGGAGCATCTAAATATTGACCCTCTCGATCTGAAGCTTCTCAAAATCGGAGCTATCGGCGCGGCCACTGCCCGGGTTTTAGAGGAGAAAAGTCTTTCCGTAGAGTTCAAACCATCCAAATTTGTGGCGGAAGATTTCGTCAATGAATTTCCCCAGAACCTGGACGGTAGCAGTAAGTTGCAGGGTACAAGAATTCTCTGGCCAAGAACAAATGTCGGACGCTTGTTGATCCATGATGAGCTAACCGCATCTGGTGCCGAAGTGGCCATGGTGGAAGCCTACAAAACAGAGCTGCCGTCAAATTTGGATGAACTCAGCTCCGAACTTTTTGAAATGTGCCAGAAGCGTACAATCGATATGATCACCTTTGCTTCTTCCCAAACCGTCAGGAATTTCAAAAAGATTCTTACCCGCGGTCTTATCAACTATGCCAGCTCTAAAGGATACATAGTCAACCCCAGCTCCATGGCCCTGGAAGGAACAGCCCGAAGCCTAATTGGTGATATCGCCATCGCCACCATAGGACCGGTTACAACCGAAACCGCCAAGAGCCAGTTGAAAGCAGTGGACGTGGAATCCGCCGAACATACTATAGACGGCTTAATCGACGCAATCTGTCGTTATTACAACCCGATCTTGTAGAGTTTCAATAGTCTTAGCGGGATACGAAATAAGTATCTTTCTTGGTATCACAGTTGGGGCTGCGTATATGCTCGATAGCCGGCGCTGTTTTGAGAATGTCTATACCGGCATCGGACAACCGCATGTTGTAATCCAAAATCACTTGCTTGAGATAACGAAGTTTAGCCAGGGATTTCATATCCGAATCCACAAAACTGCACTTCTTAAGACTGAGCAGTTTTATTGTCGGATTCTCATTCAATACAAGCAGCCTGGAAGATTTTATTCCGGTCTGGTTCAATTGCAACCTTTTCAGCCCGGGTACGCGAACGACACTATCCAACAATTGATCGGCGACATAGGAGTCATTGTCGCTCAAATCAATCTCATCGATCTCTCTTAATTTTGAAAGGTCGCGATATCCTTTCAGATTCTCCTTCGACAGGCCATGTAGACCAAGTCTTAGAATATCGGGATTATCGTTTACGAAATCGACTATTTCAGAAATAGTCATACTGTTGCCACCCACGGTTAAATCTCTGAGATCATTCATCTTTTCAAGAGAGGGAAAGGCATTACCATCGATACCACTATTCAAAGACAGGTCGAGGTAAGTAATCGTCTTTATCTTAGACAGAGCCTCAACATGCTCGTTGCTCAAATCCATGTTACTTAAGAAGAGCCTCTGAAGATCACAGAGATCCGCAAGCCGGGCAAAAGAACCAGGACTGATCCCCTTATTGCCTGCCAGTCTCAATTCCCTAAGCGATTTGCACTGCGCGATATAACTCATTCCCTGGTCACTGACACTGCAATTGAGCAAACTAATCTTGACGATACCAGGAACCCTGGGAAGTTTTTTGAAACTTTCGATGGAAAGAGGAGAGCTTTGATACTTGACTGTTCCGTCAGATTCAATCCTGAGTTTATCTGAGGCTTTAAACACACCATCCTCCGGCAAAGACAGAAAGATGCTCCGATGTCTTACAGAACGCTCAGGGTCTTTGTCCTCACCTTCACGAAGAAGAAAGTGCATCAAGCCGGCAAATATTGCCAGACCGATGCAGAAGGAGAGGCCAAGCAAAATCCAGACTTGTCGAGACTCTTGAGCCGACTTTGCTTTGAAACTTTCAAAATCCTCATCTATTCCCTCTGCAGAAGACAGGGAAGCACCAGCTCCAAAAGTCAGTTCAAGAGCCTGCCTAGCGGCTGCCGCTGTCGGGAATCGCATAGAAGAATCCTTGGCAAGACATCGCAAAATAAACTTCTCCTGCTCCTCCGACAGGGGATTCTTGATTGATACTTCATGCGGTGCCCGGAGCTCATCATTCAGATGCATGCCCATGGTAGTCAATGCATCTTTGCCCAGGAAAGGTGGCTCACCAGTGAGACAGCGATAGGCAAGACAACCAAAACTGTAGATGTCCGTGCCGGGTCCAAGCTCATCGCCCCGGACCTGCTCAGGACTCATGTATAACGGGCTGCCAAGAACGGCTCCGGTGGAAGTGAGAGACTGACCATCCTGGTCGCTCTTCTCGCTGGCAAGTTTGGCAAGACCGAAGTCCACCAATTTGACAACCATCCCCTCTTCATCGGAGGTTTCATCCTTCACCAACATGACATTTGATGGTTTCACGTCCCGGTGAAGGACACCGTGCTCATGGGCGTGGGCGAGACCCTCCAGCAACTGCCTCGCTATCACGTAGAACTGTTCAAGACCCAAGCAACCTTTTTCAACCAACAAACTCTCCAGAGAAGCCCCGGGGAGATGCTCCATTGTCAGGTAGTATGAGCCGTCCTCTGCCCTGGCAAAGTCGAAAACTTGCAAAATATTGACATGGTTGAGCCTGGCGATCGCTCTGGCTTCCTGCTGAAATCGAACCAGCCTGGACTCCATCAGCTCGGTGTTGAGAAGCTTAATCGCCACCTCTTTACCCAGTACTTCATCCCTGGCCTTAAAGACTTTACCCATGCCGCCTTCTCCCAGAATCTCCTCCAGAATAAAGCGCTGATTAAAAGTACATGGCAAGGTAAAATCTGCGTTGTCCATGTCTTCAAGAATACTATTCCTGTCCCACCATTGTCATGGCGGAGAGAGTCAGTCAGTACTCCGAAGCTGGAAGGGCAATGGCCCGAGGGAGAGGGCGCCCGATAAAAATCAGAGGAGATTGTGTTCTAAGGCCACGATTGGGGTAGGATAATTACAACAGCCGGAGAGGATAAGTAAGGTGGCCAAAATTCTTCTAGTGGAAGACGATTTCGTACTAGCGAATACACTTTTAGATTGGCTCGAATACAAAGGTCATGAGATCGAACATATCGGTGACGGCAACGAGGCAGCGGAGAAACTGAACAGTATCGGAGAGATTGAAATCATCGTCCTGGACTGGCACCTGCCTGGAGTGAACGGCATCGATCTTTGCAAAAAATACCGGGACGGGGGTGGCTCTCTGCCGGTTCTGATGCTCACAGGCAGACATGGTTCTCAAGAAGCCTCCCAGTGCAAGGAAGCCGGAGCCAGTAAGTATTTGCCCAAACCATTCCAACTGGAAGAATTGACCCGGGAGCTGGAAGCACTCTTATCCGCGTGACTTTTAAGCTAATTGATGTATCGCACTAAACTCGGTTGAAGAAATCGTAAATTTAGAGAGGACAGGACAACGACTCAGGGAACTCAAGGATTTTCAAACAAGATGGACGGGCACCGGGCCAATTATATTGCTCGATGCAGCGAACGCCTCGTCCCCATGGAAGCGCATATTCTTCAGTTTGCTCGCAGCCCCTGGGATATCGACAACCTGAAGCAGCTGGCCGACCACTTTCATCAGATAGCAGGCTCATCGGCGGTTTATAACTTGGGAGATCTACAACCCATAGCCGAAGCCGGCGAGCGCCTCTGCATGTCGATGTACCAGGAGCAACCGGACGACATAATTGTCTACTGGCGAAATTTCCGCGAAATGATCGCCCAGATGAAGAATATTCTTGAGACAGCAGAAAAGAATCCCAACGCCCCTTCCCCAAGTCATATCCTGCACGCAGCCACCGCACCACAGACAGTATCAGTGGATCGGGACGACGTAATTGTTGTCAGCACCGACCAGAACAGACTGAGCGCATTAACCAAAGTGCTCGAAGGTCAAGGTATGAGCGTTCGGGGCTGTTCCAGCTGGAACCAGGCGAAAGAATCCATAACTGCCAAATTCCCCGACGGTCTTTTAATCTGCGTGCCTATGACCGATGGCAATGGATACGACCTGATTCGAGGCTGCCGTTCCCTGCCGGGCGGAGAAGAAGTTTCCATCGTCTTGCTCAGCGAAGAGCAAGGCTTCCTGGATAAGATAAGTGCGATAAAATCCGGAGCCGACGCCTTTTTTGAACTGCCCATCGAAGTAGACGTCATTGTGGAAAAGCTTCGTTATCTCTTTGAACGGGGCAAGCCGGAGAGATACAGAATTCTTTCGGTGGAAGATGACCCGGACCAGGCCAAATACATCGTCAGCACCCTGGAAGATGCCGGCTATCATGTGTTGTGGCAACAAGACCCGAAACTATTTGAAGAAGCCCTTCTCACCTTTTGCCCGGATCTAATTCTTCTTGATGTGATGATGGGAGACATAAACGGCTTCGAACTGGCCCGATTTGTAAGACAAAACGAGCGGTTCGCGGCGATTCCGATTTTATTCCTGACCACCCAGAATCAACTGGAAGCCCACATAGAATCAGCCAGAGCCGGTGGAGATGATCATCTAATCAAACCGGTCAATCCCCAGCTCCTGGTCTCGACCATAGCAGGCAAACTGGAGCGCTACCGTATCTTTCAGAAACTTCTCAAAAATGACGGTCTCACGCAAGTCCTCAACCACAGCCATTTCATGGACTTTGCCCAGCGCAGTTGCCGTGCCCGGGCCCAGCGCTTCACCCAGGTTTTGACCATTTACGATATTGATGATTTGAAGCATATTAACGAGACCTATGGCTTCGCCATCGGCGACAGGACCATAGTCTCCCTGGTGCAGATCATCAAAAAAGTCTACCGACACACGGACATAATCGGCCGTATCGGTGGCGACGAAATTGCCGTGCTTGATGACAGTCTCCCTGTTCACAATGCCGTGGAAGTGAGCAAAAGCTTGATCTCCAGATTTGCGGAAGTGCCCCACAAAGCCGGCGGACAATTCTTCAAAATGACCGTGAGCGCAGGCGTCACCGCTCTCAATCCCGACGAGAATTTCCATACACTTGTGGAACGAGCCAATCAAGCCCTTGCCGCGGCCAAACAGCAAGGCAAGAATCAAATAGTCCAGCTCTAGAGACAATTCTATTAAATCTTTCAAAGCATCCTTAACCAAAAAGGCAAAGGAATATATAGGTTGTTTATAATCGTTCCTTTGAAACTCTTTGCAATCTCTTTTGCTATTGCGTAACCCGGAGCAACAGATGGACAAATTGACCACAGAAAGACCGGCAACGGACATAAAAACCGAAGCTATTTTCCCCCGCATGCGGATGCGAAGACTCAGATCATCTCCTGGGCTGCGCTCAATGGTCAAAGAGACCCACGTGAGAGCCGAACAACTGATCTATCCGCTCTTTCTGGTTGAAGGAAGCAAAGTCAAAAAAACGATCAGCTCCATGCCTGGCATTCACCAGCAGAGTATCGATGAAGCCCTCAAAGAGATTGAAGCGGCAGTGGACGAAGGTCTCAAGTCGATTATCCTCTTCGGTGTTCCTGAACATAAAGACACGGAAGCCACGGGAGCCTGGAGCGACGACGGCATAATTCAGACAGCCACCCGGGAGATCAAAAAGCACTTTCCCCACCTGGTTGTTGTGGCCGACACATGCCTCTGTGAGTACATGAGCCACGGTCACTGCGGCATAGTGGCCGATGGACAGATTCTCAACGACCCCAGCGTACAGGTTCTAGCCAGATCGGCAGTCTCCCAGGCTCGAGCCGGTGCTGACATCATAGCTCCTTCGGACATGATGGACGGACGCATAGCAGCCATTAGAGAAGCCCTGGATGAAAGTGGCTTCGACAACACTCCCATAATGGCTTACAGCGCCAAGTTTTCTTCCGCCATGTACGGTCCATTTCGCGAAGCGGCCGAGTCCGCCCCCCAGTTTGGCGACCGGACAACCTACCAGATGGAGCCGGCCAATGGTCGTGAAGCGATCAGAGAGATCGAGCTGGATCTTGCCGAAGGCGCCGACATCGTCATGGTAAAACCTGCCCTGCTCTACCTTGACCTGATCAAAGAAGCCCGGGCAATCACCAACGCCCCGGTGGCTGCTTACAACGTGTCCGGTGAATACTCCATGGTCAAAGCCGCTGCCGAGCGCGGTTGGTTGGATGAGCGAAAAGTGGTAACCGAAACCCTGACAGCCATTACAAGAGCCGGAGCCGACCTGATAATCACCTACCACGCTCGGGATATGGCTCGCTGGCTCAAGAATTGAAGTTTAGTTGAAAGCTCCGGCCCAAGAAATTTAGCCCAAAATTAAGCCAAGAGAATAAGATTGGGATAGACAGACCGGAGAGAAGGTATATCATAGAGGTGAGAGGACACCTTTGCATGAAGACAAGCACCGCCCACCACATAAGTTTCGCCAACGCATTCGCGGACCTGTATTTAGATAAGCAAAACGGCGAATTTGCCCTGGACTTTAGAAGACAGGAAGTAACAGTCTATCTAAATCACACCCAGTACCAGGCTCTGGTACTTCTAATCCAGCAAGGTATGGAAGACGAGCAATTTGTCGAGTTTCTAACCTGGGTGAAGGACCCCCTCCAGTGCGAAGATAATCAGATGTTCGAAGTATGCGGACCGGACCATATCGTCTGCATGACCTGTACCCCAAACTGTGAGCGAGTGAAGCTTACCTTTGACCTGGGTATGGCCATCGATCTGTCATTCGCCGATTTCCAGGGACTGGCCGAACTGATAAGAGAAGCCCAGGCTGATCTGGAATGGCGCCGGGAGCTATTACGCTGGAATATGTCCGATACCGGCAATGATTTTGCCACCGGCATGCAAGACTAAGTATGAAATCTAGCCGAGTACGGTTTTATTTACTCAGCGCTTAACCTCATTAATAGTTTGCAACACCGGTCGGAGCACCATATACAATAGCAAGTAGCTCATAGGAAAGGAACCTCCTATCCCCTATGTTCAGCTAGTTTCGGAAGAATGAACATCTAATATGTTCAAGCGAGAGCATGTTTTTTTCAAGACAATCTTTCTAGAACATCAGAAAGTCTAACAATCGAATCGGATCGCAACCTCTGTCTATCGTCTATAATTACAGATTAGATCGTTGGGTGCGGCGAGGACCGACGAACCTGGTCAGGGGGGAAACCCAGCAGCCATAAGTTGTATTCTTCGGGTGTGCCCAGCGGTCTTTAAAAATCTCTTGACAGCAAATCTCCCGGAATCAATCTCCACAGTTGAATTCTCTGTCCGAGAGAGCAAATAGCGAAATCCGAAATAAGTACTAAAATAGTGTACGCAGTAGGTTTTCCAGACAGAAATAGGATCGGCGAAATAGCAAAATGACGAAAGAAGATATGACAACTAAGTCCCAGGAAAATAAAAGCAACGATTCCGATAAGACGGGAGAAGAGAAGTATCTACTCGGTCAAATTCTGGTTGACCTTGGCTACATAACAATCTATCAACTCGACGAAGCCCTTCAGCTACAAAGAACCGATGCCGAAGCAAATAGCGAACAGAAGCCCCTGGGTCAGTGGCTGCTTGAGCTGGGCTACTGCGGTCCTAACCAACTCATCAGAGCCATTCAGGTGCAATCCGAGATGAGAAAAATGAAGGAAGAGGGCAAAGACCCTGAAGCTTGTTCAGAGAGCGACGAAGACTAGCCTCTAGCTCTGAGCATCCTATAAATATATAAATTTAGCTCGATTTTACATTTTAACTGGGCCTATCTAAATTCCTAGTACCAATAAGGTTTATAAAGAGATAAACTTCTTATTGGCAGTTTTGCTTGGGGCGAAGCAAACACAACTGGAGAATCATTGGGAATTCTGCCGAAACTTGTAACCTCCTATATGGTCGTCATCGTCATGATGATTGGCGGCTATTCTTTGTTCGATCTGGTTACCGACTTTCGCAGTACTCGGATAGAAGCACAGCAAAGAGCCGAGGTCACACGCGGCAAGCTCCTCAGAGATCTGACCAAAGCAAAAGCGGCATGCGAAAACCTGGCCTATATTCTCATTGAAGACGGACCGATCATGAAAGCTTACGTAGATCGCAATCGGTCTACGGCGGCAAAACTTCTGGATAAATTTCTAGATGATTCCCGCTTTCCTGGATTCATCACCCTGGTGGATACGAAAGGGAATGTTTTCTACAGCACCGAGACCCCAAGCAAGCATGGATATTCAGCCTCCAGCCAGAGTGAAGCGATTCAATTCGCCCTGAGAACCAGAGAAAAATATGATGGTGCTTCCGACTTCAGCATGACCAAAGCGGTCACAGTATCATCCATGGTTCCATTCAAAGATTCCAAAGGCAAAATGGCCGGTCTGGTGGTAGTCAGCCAACCCATCAACAATGAGTATCTAACCGGTGAAGTTACAAAATTCGAACTGGAAGAACTGGACCCGGTGAGAGATATCGACCTGGCCATGTTCTCGACCAAAGTGAACAAAGTAACCGCGGCCACCCAGGGCCTGCGAAGCGGTAAAGGCGGAAACTTCATCAAACAGCTGAATGAAAATGGTGCTAAAGAGATTCCCGGCTCCATGCTGGGAATGTTGCTCTCCCCGGTCGAAGGGCTGCTTGTTCCGGTCAACCCAAAAGTAAAACAGTACCATTTTGAAAAGGACGGCAAATGGTGGGCTTATGTCAATTTCGAAGGCACCAAGAAAGCCGACGGGAAGTCGAAGTCCTATGGCTATCTTCTGATCGCCACTCCGGTTCCCGATGTAATCGGTAAGATCTTCCTGGTGGTGCTTAGCGCCGGAGCCTTTGGTGGAGCGGCGCTCTTACTGGCTTTCCTATTCAGCGCTAAAATCTCCAGCAGCGTAAACGAGCCCCTAAATTTTCTAATTGATCGAACCTCCGACATCGCAGACCGTAAGGCGATCATCGAACCATTGGAAGGTTTATCCGGCGACTGGTTGGAGCTGGGCGAAGTCATTGACACTGCCGTTAGTACCATGCGCTCCACCACCCAAAACCTCAAAACCAAGCTCAACAGACAAAAAGAAGAGCTGATTGAAAGCAAACAGATTGCAGAAGAGTCCACCTCAAAAATAAGCAATCTCAATCGGCAGATCTCCAACCAATCCAAACAGATAACTGAAATTCAAAGGCAGATCAACCAGGCCAATCGCCAGGCGATTGTGGTGCAACACAAACTCGACGCGGTGCTCCAATCCTCCACCGAAGGATTTCTGTTATTAGATCAGTACGGCAATATCCTGGCTTCCAATCCGGTCTTCCTCAATTGGAGCGGATTCAGCGAAGGAGAGATCGCAGGAAGACAGTGTTTTGATCTGGTGCGGAAACCCGGTGAACCCAGGGCACTGTTTTCAGGCCAGGCTTTCGCCAAACATGGCGGAGACCCTAACGCCGTACTGAACAAATTTCATCCGGAATGTGTCATCCACCATAACAAAGAAGACAAACAGATAGAAGCGATTGCGCATCTGCAGCCGATAGTAGGCGAAGACAACAGTATCCAGGGCTATGTCATGGTCCTGAGAGATAAATCACTGAGAAGTGAAAACGCAAAGCTGAGAGAAGAGATAGTCTCCATGCTCCAGGATTCCATCCGCGTGCCAATAGCCGAAGCAGAAAGCCGCTGGTCTTCAGCCATGTCAAACGCCAAAAGCACCATGCACCCCCAGGTGGTCACCAGCCTGAACGAGCTGCACGAAATCTACAAAAATCTCCTTGCCGTAGTGGATAGCTATTTGATGATGTACGGAGGCTTCATCCCGGAGCCGGTGGTTCCCAAAGAACCCATCGTCATCACCAGGCTGGTGGCGGACTGCCTCGATGAAGTCACCCCCCACGCAAGACAGAGGCAACTTCTGCTGGATTATAAAACCGTCACCGGACTACCAACCATATACAGCAACAAAGAATCCGTCCGGGGAGTTCTGGTGGAGGTGCTGAACAAACTGATATCGATAACAGCCGCCGGCGGAAGAGTGCGAGTGGAAAGTTCCGTACGGGACGGAGAGATGCGGCTATGCGTCACCAGCTCCGGCCCGGCTTTGCCGGAAGAGGAGATAACCGACATGTTCGCCGGATTTATAGAAGGCAAACATTCGGAAGACACCTATGCTCAAAGACTGTCACTCTATCTAGCTCGCAACAATGCCGAAAGAATGGGTGGTCAAATTTGGGCCGAATCTCAATCAGGCAGGGGTACGGCAATCTACTGCTCTATTCCGGCAAATCTTATGTGAGCGGGAAGCTTAAATATTGAATTCTGGATCCTATAAACGTTGATCTATAAATGCGTTGGGAATATAACAGAGAGGCGACCGGACAGGAAGAGTATGTCGGAAGGCGATAGCGAAACTAAATTTGATGACAGCCAGACCGGCGAATACCCGTCTGTTCCGCTAAGTCTTCAGAGCGGTACCTTTCCCGTGAAACGGCAGACCGACAGGACTGGCTCATTTCCGGCTGCCGGCGTCGATATAAAGCACGGACGCAAAAGTACCCCGGACACGGACGACTACCCGGCACTGCTTCCGGAAGATAAACTGCACAGAGAAGAAAATAGCCGTCACAAAAGATATAAACGTCTGGCGGAGAAAAATGAAGAGC
>JAUIJG010000127.1 GCA_030431355.1 bacterium | reverse complement strand
GTGCGGAAGTACAGACCGTTCCAGAAGCAGAATGTAGGAACCTGAGCTATTTAAGCCAGTTTTCATCGAACTCTTTGTAGTCTATTCTTCTGCGGTTGCCTACTTTTGAGTTATTCATTGTTTTCTTAGAATAAGCAGAATGTCTCCAGTTTTTGTAGAATTCAGAGGCTAAGGGAGTCTGCTTCTCTAATTTGTTTAACTTGTGCCGCTTTTTGGCGCTGGAGATAAGTGGAACCTTGAGGTTGAGAATCGGTTTTTTGATCTTTTTAGTCTTTAGTTTCTCTTCTTCGGCTTTAGTCTTGGATGGTGGTTCAATCGCTATCTCTTCATCCTCTTCTTCTTCACTGTTAATGCTGCCCATCATCATAGAAGTTTGATGGTAGACATCCCGGATGGTATCGAGATTCGCCATAACCAGTCCTGTAAGTATCGCTGTGACCAGGCAAGCACCTCCCAGGCGAATGGCAGTGTCCTTTGGCGAACGTCTTGGTCCCTTGGCCGAGAACTTTCCGGCAAACTGCATGGCCATTGTCTCTTCCTGGTTTATCTGATTCTCTCTTAAGGAGACTAAATTTCTTATTGTCGTTCGCACGTTTTGCTGGGTGGAGCGTGAGCGGCGTCGCCTTCTTTTCTTCTTCTTCGGTGCCTCTTCGGCTGCCTTTAATACCTGTTCTTCCAGGATGATTTTGTCGGCTTCTGAATTGGGATCGGGATTAGTATCGGCATCGGCATTTGTATCTGTATGCGGTTCAGCAGTGGTCTCGGTGCTTTCGCTTTCTTTTTTGTAGAGTTCACTGTAATAGCTAGGTTCTGCCTTGAAGCTGACCACATTTGATTGACCGGTGGCCGTGACTTCATCTCTGATACCAGGTCGCTCCGTTTGCGTGGGCGTGTTGGCGCTTTCAGAAGCCTGAATAATTGTGGGATCTTCAACAGCAGATTCAATATCCGCACCGTCATCCATATCAAATTCGGTATCATCTATGGCGTCAAAGTCTGCGGCTGAGTCTATTCCGGTCTCGAACTCTTCGGCATCGTCGAAGTCTTCGACTATCGCTTTCTTATGCCAGTCTATCAAGTCCTTTTTGAACTGGGAGACAGAGGGCATTCTCCAATCAGGATCGGCTTCCAGGGCCTGCTCCATAAGCTGATTCAGTTCGGTAAGACAGGGAAGATCAAGGGCGAGATGAGTGAGCGGGGTAAAGCTTGGACCATCCGAGGAGCTACCTGCAACAAGAGCGCTCAATTTTTTGCTCTGCATCGGATTTTTGCCTGAGATCATCAAATATGTGATGGCGCCTAGTGAGAAAACGTCGGTATTCACCGCCAAATACTCTTGCGCTTTTTGTTCGGGACTGAGGAAGGAAGCATAGTTAGACGCTTTCGCCCTGGCGCTCTCGGGCAGTTCGAATTCGTTTATCAGGGAAGCGGTGCCGAAGTCGGAGACTCTTACAGTGAAGTCATCGGCTACTTCATTTTCTGAAATTAGAATTTGATTGGGATTCAGTCCGCCATGGAACATACCTTTGCTGTGTACGTACTCCAGGGCGTCACATACTCCGGACAGGATGGATAGAAGAGTATTCTCTTCTTCAATGCGGTTTAGAGATTCCAGAAGCTGCTTAAGAGTGACTCCTTCGATGTATTCCATCACAAGAATAGGGAGTTTATTCTCGCCCTCGAATTGCTCGATTATCTCCACCACTGCCGGGTGTTTGATCTGTTTGAATTTCTCCACTTCTTCCAGAAATCTGGCTATCAACTCAGGATTTCCGTATTTAAGAGTTTTGATGGCGACGGTTTCGCGACTATCGGCTGATTGCCCCATGTAGACGACTGTCAGGTCACCTTCTCCAATTACATCGATAACAATATATTTGTCATCGATCATCTGTCCCATCAAAGAATATTTGGCTCCGGTCAGAACTACTTTCTTCGGAGTGCTTTCTTTGGATTCTTCTCTGGTATCCATGCTGGTGGTATCTTCGGGCATTTTATCGGTGACGTCCTAACGATAGTCCATGCGCATTTCTCGGTTGCGCCAGTTATTGATCCGCTTACGCTTGGCCTGTCTGGACAGGCGTTTAAACCAGGCATTTCCTTCTGCCGTGTACTTCATGTCTCCGGGCATCCTCGCCATCTCTTTTCTAACCACTTCGGATTCTATCTGCTTGAGATAGCCCTCGGTAATAGGCGTATTGGCATACTTGTCCTCTATGTCGTTCGGTACCTCATCCGGCACTTCATACTTCTCCCAGTAAGGATTGATGCCGAAGCGTCTAGTGCTGGTCGGTCCACGTTTCGCTGTGTAAGGACCTCTCTTTTTCTTGTGGTAGCGAGGGTTTGCCATTATCGCTTTGACATAGAACTGCTTTTTCAGGGACTGGCTGAGAGAATTCACTTTGTCTTCGATGGTTGAGGAATCCGCTCCCTTTTCCACCAGGGTCTCAATTTGATCGAAGGCTGCCACATAGGGCTTCACTCCTATGCCATAGCGGTTGCTTTTGGCTATGAATTCCAAGAGCATTGCGCGTTCTTCTTCTAGAGGGCCGTCAACCACTGTTCTTTTATCAAGATTGTCTATCCTGACGGCATTGAGATTAAATCCGGTGCTTGCGAAGGCAGCTGGTT
The DNA here is from genome assembly GCA_030431355.1 of bacterium. The sequence continues at coordinate 10,016 of JAUIJG010000127.1, read as the reverse complement.
TGGCTTTCTTTTGTTGCACATCGGCAACGGCCACTTTTTTATCTGGAATAGCCACTTTCTCAGGGAATGGTTTCTCCGCTATAAGCTTCGTCACCTGGTCAAAATCTTCCAGGGACTGCTTGTCTGGTTCGTACTCATAGTCTTCTTTCAAATTTTTGGCCGAATCGAGGACCGATTGGGCGTTTTTGTATTGTCCATCTCTGACAAGAATATCCGCTAGTTTAATCCGGGCAGAAAACACCGTGGTACTGGATTCGTCCTTTCTGGCATACATTTTGGCTGCTAGATTTTGCTTCTCCAGTGCCTTTGAGAGTTTATCCTGGGCCTTATAAAGGCGAGCATAATCTTCGAAAACCGGTGCCAGAGAGTAATCTCCGTGACCATTCTCTTTCACAAGCGCTTTCATCGCCCAATCCAGGTAGTGTTCGGCGTTTTTAAAATCCTTTTTTTCGATATAGACATCGGCTAATTTCCTGGAAATCTTGACTGTTTCAGGATCTCGATAACCGTATGCGTTGTATCTGGCGGTAAAGGCTTGTTGATAGCTTTTAGCTGCTTTATCAAGATCCCCGGACTGTCTGGCTGCATCCGCCTGTTTCATGTATGCAGCCGCCAAAATCCTTGGATCTGTTTTTACCGGCGGTTTTTTTGTGCCGGCCGCTTGTGCCGAATTGATAAACTGTCCTGATGAAACAGTCAGAAAACCGCCCAAAACCAGAATCGAGACGGATGTCAGTATGCTGTTCGGATAGAATCTCATAAGCTTTTTTCCACTACTCTTCAAAGACATTCTACCCAGCTTCTATTAGATCATATATGCATATAGATTATCTGCTTTATCCACCGAAATCTGCTGAGGTTTCTCAATCGAGATGATTTTAAGCACTCCAGTGATAATGTGAAACTATATGCAGTGCTATTTGAGATTGTCTCGTAGTGCTTGCCAGGGAATCTCATTTCCCGACTTTTAAGCAGACTATTGACCGCTTTTTTCGCTTAATCACTGCGGTAACTTTGTATATTGCCTAATACCGGATCAGCGTTTTTGTCCCGTAACCGTTGCAATGCAATGCTTGCGGGGATCGTGTGGTGATTGTCCCATCGACCGGGAGAGACGGAAATCATAAATTTAGCCCTGGTCGTGAGCGGAGTACTATCTTGTGGAACTTCAATCTAACGTAAAAGGTTACGATTCCAGTCCGGAACAAGTCATCACTGAAAGCGGGGCAGAGAAAGCTGCCGGGCTCAAGATGTTGCAAGAAGTCCTTGGATCAGATCTCCGTGACTGGCAGAGAAAACCTGGTGGTCAGGAGAGAGCAGATGCCTCCACCAATAGTATCTTCGAAAAGAATTGGCAGAGTGATTCTGGAGGCAAATTAGTCCAGCTGGATATGGTAACCGGTAAACTTTTAACCAGGGATGAAAGAGGCGAAAAGGTTGACTATCAGAGCCATTCAGACTCTCAGCGAATGTCCGGCAAGAATTCTCTGGCTCTATCTTCTTTCTTTATGCTGTCACCACTGGCGATGTTAGGAATGGGAACCACTTTTGCGTTCATGAACCAGGCCGAGCAAGTCTCTCAGAATAAGGAAGTTAACAGACTGACTGAAAAATTGTCAGGGAACAACAAACCCCAGGAGTCGGCCCGGCCTCCAGAAGCCCGCGTTAAAGCAGGTTACTCCATGGAGATGGTGCTCAGCTCCTACCTGCTCAACTCAAGCGAAAAGCGCGCCCGGTCAGATGCCGCTCTTGATAGTCGATTGGAAAGAGAGAAACAGAAAGCATTTGAGAAGTGGATTAAAGAAGCTGACATGACCATCAAAGAGAAGCGTAAAAACAGAGAGAAAACTGGTGACCTGAGTAGAAAGAGGAGCAGAAGAAGAAGCACCAGGCCGATGGATATGAAGTCGCTTGTCGAAGGCAAACAAGCGATAGAAAATCGAATTGAGAAAGCCCATGAGGACTGTCTCAGTTTGGCGGAGTCTTCCAGGCTCCATTCACAATTGGAGGTATTGGACCGAGCCATCATTCGCCTGTCTCAGCTGAGTTGACTCCGGCAGAACTTCCAAAAGTTTTGATATCAGGTAAATTCGTCGTAATCCTCCCACCACAGGCGGGCTTAAGGTACAAATCGGAAACATAGTCCCAATAAATTGTTGGTATTCCCCAGATCGCCTGCAACAGTTGGCACCAATTAAGGTAGAAGTAATGGCAAATCATATTTTTGAGATAGCAGATAGAAACTTTGGAAACGGTAGAGAGAGCTATGGAAATGACGGTTGCTCAAATGCCGGTCACTTTATCAGCTCGGCAAGGGATATGGCATTTTCCAACCGTGGACAAAGAGGGATGGATAGTTGTCCCTCAAGAGATTTGCCCGGTCGGAATATACAGGATATAAGCGCTCAGCGTTTCGTTGAAAATTATATTCGTGCCCAGCGTCAGAACATGGATTTTGGCTATGACCGGGGCGGCTATGATAGGGGACGCTATGACCGTGGCAGCTATGACCGGGGCGGCTATAATCGCGGCGACTATAACCGCGGGCAATGGCAGAATCAACCTTATTCACGTGATTATGGTGGCAGGTCCTACTACGATGGAAGGCGCCAGCCCCATTTCAGCAACAACCAGTCCCTGGATGCCGGTACTCTACTCAGGAGTTTAATAGTTCGCGGGCTGATTGACAATGACTTTGGACCGTCCTCCCGTTTTGACAATCGATACGACCGGGATTTCAATCGAGGAAATTATCCTGGATATGATAGAGGCCGGGGTTGTGATCAGGATCGTGGTTGTGACCCGCGATATAGACCCGATTCAAGATATGGACCCGAAGCAAGATATGGACCACAGTTTCAGCAGTATGACTCCAGATTTGGCTTCGATCCTAGACGCGGAGGAAATTTCAATCGGCCTTTTGACTCGTTCAATCGAGGAGGCAACATTGGAAGACAGATAGTCGGTAGAATAGTAGTACCTATGGTGCTGAATGAAATATTCAATCGCGGCTCCAGATTCCAAAACTATCGTGGTAGGCGCTGGTAGATTCTATTTTTTAGTCCAGGCAAATTATAGTTTCGGTTAGCTTGTTTTTGAAAATGACTTCGGGGCTTTTGCCTGAACTGCACCGGAATGTTGCTCTGCCGTTGGTATAGACTATGTTGCCTTCCCTGTCGAAATCATAGGCGAGAACGGACTTCGCTACTTCCGTCTCGGCTCCCTGGGGCGACCTTTTAATGAGCAACCAATCTCCGGGTACCAGGGGAGCTTCGTCTTTCTTGATCTTAGTATCGTTCATAGTGTCACGCGCGTCTATCATACGACCACGCAGGAAGACTTTGTCCAACTCCATGGACTCAGCTTTTTGTCCATCCTGGGAAGTTAAAGGTTTCCTGGTAAAAGTAAGAGAGAAAAAATTCAGAAAACCAAGGAATGCCCTTCCCAAACGAAATGGAAATAAGATCGTGTCTTTCAACATTGTGGTAAGCGGAACTGATTTGATCATGCTTTCATAGGGGCGTTTTATATAAAACAAGTCGCCTTCTTCTGTCATTCGAGGAAGCAAAAAGTCATAATCTTCGGCATAAAGCAGCTCTTCCTGGTCTCCGGTGGACAAGTTGAGTTTTTGAATCGAGGAAGGACCGAGACCGACTGCGAACCCATCCTTGTTTCTTCCCACTCCCTGGGATTGATAGACGATCGTGTTCTCTTGCCCATCAACCCAGCTCGGTGCCTCATCCACACAATCACCTTCGGTTATCTGATCGCATAGAGTCTCTCCCACCTTCGCGATAAATGCGGTGCCGTCAGCATTTCTAAGGGAGCAGACAAACTGATCTTTTTTCTTGTGCCTGGCAAGATCCGATATGGTCATTCCTTCTTTATGGAAAAGCCGGCGCTCTTTATTCTTCTGACGGTCATAGTGAAACAACCCGCCCACCACAGGGGTGGTCAGGGCATATATCAACTCAGAGTCATTGGTATAGCGGGCTAAAGCCGTGAAGTGAACTTTCATGGATGCTTGATTGTTTCCGTTGTCCACTCCCCAGAGCTGGCGGCTGCTTAAAAAGTCCGTCTCTGCAGGGCGATTTTTCCAGCTGTTTTTCTGGGCCACTTTTAAGGCTCGATCCTTCATCTCCTGACCGAACTGACTCTGGTGCTCTTTCTCTTTTCCATCCTCTGAAACGAAAAAGAGTCTACCGCTCGCTAAATATGCTAACTGCTTGCCGCTGGAATCTTCCATAAACTAGTCTTTCTCTCTCTCTCCTGTTTTTCCCTATCCAGAGTTTAAAGCGTGGCCATCTCCACATTTTCAAAGTCTCTCTGGTAGTGCTTCATGTAGGTTACCTTTTTCTCCAGAGTGTTGATAACGGCGTTGCAGAAGTTGACCCCCTCCAGTTTCTGGGCAAAATTAAGACCGCCCGGATTAAAAACATTGATTTCCATGATCTTGTCTCCGACTATGTCGATGCCGACCAGGAACATGCCGTCTTGAACCAGTTTGGGTCTGACCAGATCCGCCAGGTCGAACATGGCATCGGTCAGTTTTGCCGAGTCCAACGAGCCTCCGGCATGAATATTGCTGCGAATATCATCCGGGGCGCTTACCCTTCTGAATGCTGCATATTTGCTTTTATGCTCCAGAGGTCTTCCGTTCATTAGAAAGAGGCGAGTGTCGCCTTTTTTAGCTTCGGGAAGATATTCCTGGGCAATCACGTAACCATCTTTAGTAAGGGAGTCGATAATCTGATTGAGGTTAGTGGTATTCCCGTGTTTGACAAGGAAGACGCCCTGACCGCCGAATCCCTGGAGGGGCTTCAGGACTACTCGACCTTCTTCCTTGGCGAAATCTTTAATCTGTCTTTTGCTTCGGGTGATTATCGTTCTGGGTCTTACCTCTTCGGGAAAGAGCTGGAAATACATCTTGTTCATGGCATTGGCCAGACCGCTCGGGTCGTTGACAACGATAACCCCATGTTTCATGGCAATGCGACCGAAATTTATGCCGATGCTCTGGGCCCAGGCTCTGGGACCTACTTCTATGGTGGGATTGCTTCTCAGAAATAGAACATCGAGGTCGCTCACTGAGATCAACTCTTTCTTTGCCTTATCGCCTTTCAGCTCTTTCAGATAGGAGCTGGCGGAATGATAGCGCTTCACCGGCGCGTGCCAGGCGGTCGCCTTAATTCGGTCATCTTTATCGTATTTAAAAGAATCGGCTTGTAATACCCAGGCTTCATGACCGTTGGCAATGGCTGCCATGGCCAGATGATTATTCGTAAAAGATACCTCTTCAGAATCTATGTCGTTTACATAAAAACCGATTCTCATCTCAAGTCCTCAATCTGTTGTGCCTAGCAGTATATAACAATATTTGATATCAAGGGGAAGCTTGACCAAGGCGGCTATTCAGAAATTGGGAAATTGATCTTTTGATACTGTATATAGTGTTGAAGTTTCCCGGCGTCCTATGTCGAGTCTTGACGAAAACATGATTGATCCTTTGACTTTGGGGAGACCCTAAGAAAGACAAGCATGTCTTAAATTGTAAATAATCGGCACAGTCCGCTTCTTATTCTCCACCTTTTGGACAATTCATGACATACTATTCCTGCGCTCCGTTTATGCGGTGTGCAAGAAGAAATAGTTAGTTTTGAGAGTTATATTCATATGAACAGTAAATTGTACGTCGGAAACCTTCCCTTCAGTCTGAATGAACCAGACCTAGAAGAGCTTTTCGCAGAGCACGGTAAGGTTGTATCAGTATCTATTCCGACGGATAGAGAAACCGGCAGAAAACGCGGATTCGCTTTTGTCGAAATGGACAGTCAAGAGACTGCCGAAGCCGCTATCAACGCCATGAACGGCAAGTCTGTTGATGGAAGAGAGATTGTAGTTAATCCCTCTAGACCTAAAGTAAAATCCTGGTAGTTGCTGCTCTTTAGCAATAGCTAAATCGGTAAATATTGGAAAAGTGCCGCTGGATCGTATCCGGCGGCATTTTACTTTGTCAGGGATATTTAAAGGGTACCAAAAGTTCACAATTATGAATTAAAGTTCAGAAATCCCCTACTTACCAGATCATTCCAAGTTTTTGAGTGATTTCCATCTTCTAGAGTGCTAGACGTTTTTAGAGAGATAAATATGGGGTCGACATTACCAAAAGAGATTAGTGCTTCCACTAGCGATTCCGACGCCAGTGGCATTTTGCCTTCTAAGGGCTCTAATCCTAAGATTATCGCAATCGGTGACGCGCTTAGTAAAAGACGCAAAGCCTCCTCCATATCCTCTCTGACCCAGGGGTATTCCGCGAATGAGTTGCTTGTAGCTTCCAAAACTTATACGGAGTCAGTTCCAGAACTTGTTTCCGATGACAATCACCCTTTCGTCGTCGCCAAATGGGTTTTGCCCCACACTCCCTGCATTATTCGGGGCATAGAGGCGGAAGCTCTTATCAAAGCGATCGTCTATCCAGGCCAGAAAAAACGTAGAGAGTTCTTTTATAGTCAGGATCGATTGATAAGGGTGGAGACCGAATCCGGGAAAGAAGATAAGACTCAAGTTGTTTATAGCTATGACCCTTATTCCGACCATTGGAGTATGGTCCATGATGGAATCACAGCTCGCATGCAGGGTGGCATCAGACTCACCAAAGATGGTGTTCTTCAAATTCAGATCGATGAGAGCGGCACCGCTCGGGAGGAGCATCCGGACGGCACCATAAAGTTGGTGAACAAATGCTTTGTCGCCGGTAAGAAGAAGTTATCAGTGCCGGAGATGGAGTTTCTCAATGTTGTCAGCCATGACCTGAGAACCCCTCTAATGTCGGTGCAGGGATTGTTGACCCTTCTATCTAGCGGAGCGCTGGGAGATCTCTCCGACAAAGCTAGAGTGAGAGTCGCCGGGGTGGAGACGGAAGTCGCTCGCCTGATTAGGCTTGTGAACGATCTTCTGGAAGCCGGCCTGGTTAATAACTATCGTGATGCTCTAAAACTTGAAGTCGTGCCGGTTGATGAACTGTTTTCCGCTACCATATTCGCGCTGGAAAGCCTGGCCGCAAGAAAGAAACTTGAGATTAACTACCAGCCAAGCGAAATAAGTGTATCGGTCAACGTGGATTCCTTCATTAGGGTTCTGGTGAATCTGGTGTCAAATGCGGTGAAGTATTCACCGGAAGGTGAGAACGTCAACCTCAGCGCCAGGGTAGAAGATGACCATGTCATAATAAGTGTCCAGGACTATGGAAAGGGTATATCCGAAGAAAATTTCGAGCGCATCTTCGAAAGTTTTCAACGGGTTCAGGATGATGATTCTGAATGTGGAAGCGGTATCGGCTTAGGTCTGGCAATTTGTAAGTCCATAGTAGAAGCCCATCGCGGTGAGATAGGTCTGGAGAGTAGACCCGGAGAAGGTAGCATATTCTTCGTGCGGATTCCTAAACAGGCTTGAGGAAAGGTTTGAGTAAACCCGTCTTTTAGTCGCCTGTGAACAAGTCTTCTAACTTTCTTCTATCTTGAATGCCGCTTAGCATTTTTATCATCCGACCATTTTTGAAATACAACAAGGTCGGCACGGTAGAGATGTTGTACTCTTTGACAATACTTGGATTGTAATCCGCGTCGATTTTTCCGAATCGTACCGAGTCCTGATACTCTTCCGATAACTGTTTTAATAGCGGGTTGAACTTAGTGCATGGTTCGCACCATCGGGTGTATACATCGAGAAGGAAAGGTTGATCCGACTTCAATACTTTCGCGTCGAAATTTGAGTCATTTATTTTATTGAGTACCATCGTCTCCTCCTTTGCGATCATCTGCCCCAGGGCTTGAATCGGGAGTTAAATGGTTGTTACTGCGATTCCATTTTTGTTCAAATATTCGAAGAGCACTTTTGCTCTTTCCGGCATGCACCACACAGGGACTTCAAGCTTGTGCCCGGACTTCAATACAAAAATCAGTGAGCCGCTGTCCTGGTATCGATAGTGCTCTACCGATCTTATTTCATCCAAATTGATAGAATGATGTTGATTCTTTTTAGAACCTTCAAACACCTTGAAGAGGTGCAGGGTTTTGTCTGTTCCTTCGACAATGAATTGGGTTGTCTGTCTCGTCGCGAGTTTTCTTGTAATGTGAGCGAGATAGCAGATAAAAATACTGTCTACCAGAAGCAGAAGAACGGCATAGGGTTGTGAAACGCTGGCCAGTAAAATACCCATGGCTAACCAAATAGCCGCAAACATCCATGCGAATCCATAAACTGCCAGTATAGCGTAATGCCCCGGTCTTCTGAACGAGGGGATAGATGTGATTTGAACGCTATTTTCTGTACTGTTCTTATTCATACAAGAGAAATAGCACGAATTTAGATTTTTGATGCCTTTAATGAGATTGTGTCTTCTCATAAATTGTCGTTGAAGTCCTTGAGCGCGCCACTTCTTTTGATACTGAAATTAAAGAGTGCCTCTTGCAGGCTCATTTTTCCATCCAACACCAGTTTGTGAAGGACAAGTCCGGAATCAATTATTGCTCTATCTTCCGGGTAGATTTCAGCCAAAACAATTCGAAGTGTTCTGGAGTCGCTCAGGGCCAATTTGGTGGCACTATCACAATCTTCCCTGGAGTGTTTCATGATCGATGCAATCAGACGGGGCTGGCTATTCATTCTCTCAAGGGACTCTTCGATCATCTGGTTGGTTAGATATCCGCTTAAGCGCAGGAAATGAAAAAGCTCAATTCTTTCGGGAAGCGCCTTGAAATCCGTCTCTTTTAAATATGTGGCAGCATCCTTTAATATGCGGCCAGCTTCATAGAGGGTAAGTTTGGACTGCCAAACCTGGCTTTGAAGCTTCAATGCCAGGGTGAGAACATCCCTTTCTATCACCGACTTTTGAATCAAAAACTCTCCGAGCAGCATGTTTAAGGAAGAAGCAATTTCGGTCGCTTCTTGCAGCCTATCTTTGTCTATGAACCCGGCTGTCGTGAGAAGTTCTCCTAGCTTTACCCTCTCAGTGTTCTGGGAAGGCAGGCAGTTCGCTGTCTGGTCTGCTTTGTCTGCGCTAGCCAGCCGAGCAATCACTCTCTCTCTTTCAATGTTGCCACTGCGCAATTCTCTTTGCAAAGCAAGAGCCATACGAAGGAAATCTTCAGTTATCTTATTCATAAGGATGAATATTTGACCCAGCGGCAGACCGGAAGAATTGCTGATAGAAAGAGCGAATTCGAGCTGCTCTTTGCCTAGTTTCTGGGAGTCGGTGAGAAGCTCTCCCAATCTGGATCGGCTGGTGCTCAGATATTCATAACCCAGGGTCGTGAGAGCATCAGAAAAACTAATATTGGTGGAACGCACCAGGTACATTGCTTTTCTAGCCAGATCCATTTTTATCAATCGATCCCGGAGCATGGACTGGGCTTCTATACTGCTTTTGATCAGGCGCTCCGGTACATAGTCGAGCATTGATAGTAGTTTGCCCAGGGGAAGGGTGGTCAAAGAGGAAAGCACCACGGCTTGTTCAACCCTGGTTCGGGTCACTAAATCCATCTCAACCAGAAGCTTGCCGAGTCGGAAGTCATTTTCTATGGCAAAATCAGTCAATTCAAGAACCTCAAAACTTGTGATATTAGACGCCGTCTGTTCACAATCGTTTTGCTCAAGCCGCAAATATGCAGTTTTGACCTGCGGCTCTAAGCGATATGACTATGGATATGATAAGGATTCCTGGGGAGATTTTACTTGTATTTCTTGAACTGATCATAAATCGAGTTCATATGTAAACTCTTGAATTCTCGCCCTTCCCTTTGCAAGTATCTCTACTTTCCGGGCTTTTTCTCTTCCGGTAAGAGAAGCAGGTTATTTCCATCCCGAAATCTTCAGGATAGGAAATTTACATTTTGCTTGCAGCAGAGCAGGCAAAAAGAATTCGGTTTGCTTTTGGAAATTCTATATGTGTTGGATCTGCTTCTTGGGGTGACTGCATATGCGGTGCTCTATCAAGCTATAGCAATGGCTAAATGTCT
>JAUIJG010000126.1 GCA_030431355.1 bacterium | reverse complement strand
ACAATATATCTACGGTCCGCCGATCTCCATGGGGATCTTCCCATTAAAGATTAAACGGGGATTTTTACCGTCTCTCTCTTCAGCATCGAACCGCACCCAGCGGTTGATCTCAACTTCCAGGAATGATTTTTTCTATGCAAGAATTGATGTCGGTGTTCTTCGAATAGCCGATATTCATGCTCGCTATCTTTCCGCTTTTGTCTAAATAAAGAACAGTGGGAATCGGGCTTACCTGATACTTTCTGATAACCGAAGCATTGGCTTCGTCATCCACGTCGTAGGCGACAAAGTCCACCTGGTCGCCCCAGGGCTGCATGGATTCTTTGAGGCGGTGTTCCATGCGCTTGCAGGGTTCTGCCCAGCGGGCATAGAAGTAGAGGATGCGAGGATGATTGACCTTTTCAGTCGCTGCCGACTTCATGGCAAGCTTTTGCGATTCTTGAGCAGCGGCATGGACCGAGTCTCTGTGCTTTTTAATCACTTCTTTTAGCTTGCCGTGGAACTGAATGTTTTTCGCATTAGCACCAGGGCAGTTAAGAGCACTGACTAGAAAAGCCATCGCCGATAAGAGAATTGCTTGTTTGAGGTAAATAGGCGTTCTCATTGCTGTTGTCTGACTCGTAAACGCTTCCATAGCGGATAAGATAAGAATTTCCGAAGATCAAGTCGATGGGAGAATTCCCACACTCTGTATGATTTTGGTTAACTGACCGGGCCGGGCGGTTTCGTTGGATGACCCGCGATATCAATACTTTTGGACTTCTTCTGAATTCGATTTGATTGGATTGATGCCGAACCTATACCGGGAGCGGTGAGCCGGTGATGGTTGTTTTTGAGGCACTGTATACGGTGCGAGTGCTCCTCAGGATAAATCTCGCGGTCTTGGCGATTACTACGTTTTTCTTTTATCTCTTGAGTTTGAGAGATATATCGAATGACTTAGAACTCAGGGAAATTTGACCTGGGAGACTGCTGTGCCATAATCGTCTCTGGCGGGAAATTAAGATGTTGGAGATTTTTGATGGCAGAAGGAGATTGCAACGAAGCGAAGCAGGAGGGTCCCAAGAAGACCAACATCAATACAGAGCTTGCCATGACACGTACTACCCTGGCTCTGGATCGTACTCTGCTTGCCTGGATTCGCACGTCCCTTGCTCTGCTTGGATTCGGATTCACCTTCGCCAAGTATGTCCATACTCTGATTCAGCACAGCACACTAAAGGATTTGAATCTGGCCTCTCCCAGAACCCTTGGTCTTGTGCTTATGTCCCTGGGGGTTCTGGGTATAGCCGGTGGAGTTTTCCAGTATTTTAAAGCTCATCATCATCTACGCTGTGTCTCGCCGGCATCTTCAATCTCTATCTGGTCTCCTACCATTATTATGGCGATCATATTACTTGCCGCCAGCCTGATAATGACCATCAGTATGATGCTCAAAACCAAGATCTGGTAGGAGTTCAAGGATTTCTACAACGCCGCTCATATGTTCACGTAGTGTTCTCTGAAGGTGTTCACTATTTAATCTGAGTAGGCGATTTTGTGAACTTGATAGCAAAAGTCATGAAGTCAGGGCTTCAGCCGTTAACTGCATTGTTTTTGCGTACTTGCGGAGGTAGACAAGAGTCGGGCGCTTGAAGGCTTAATTCCACCCTGCTATAAAAGTATGATTACTGGTGGGTCAGGGGGATAGCAAAATGGGTGCCAGGCTCGACTGTGTCATGCTTGTGGATGACAGCATGTCCGACAACTTTCTCCACGAGAGAATGATACAGAGATTGGGCTGTGTTGGGCACGTGGCCACCATGAGAACCGGTCACGGTGCTATAGACTATCTGACATCATACGATAAGAAGTCCTGTTTGCCACCACAGCTGATACTGCTGGATGTTGAGATGCCCGGAATGGACGGTTGGCAATTCGTGGAGGCTTATCAAAGTCTCCATGAGTCAGACAAGACAGCTCAAATAATTATGATGGTCGCATCGGATAAATGTCCTGAAATTGACCTTGTAAAAGCTAATCCGGCAATCAAAGACTATGTGGTCAAGCCTATGACCGATGATACTCTTCAAGGCTTAATGCAGATGCACTTTCCTGGTTAATCCGACCAAAGATTTGAGCTTGGCTCGCAAGCACTGATTTTCCCGTTCCTTATATAAAGATACATTTTAAAAACCCGTCAAATCAAGAGAGCAGACAATGGAAAGAACAGTTCTAGTAATTGATGACGAAAAGAGCATCAGAGAAATTCTGGAGATCTCTCTTGAGGATGACTGGTGTGTTCTTCTGGCTTCATCTGGTGATAAAGGGGTGGCGATTGCCCGGGAGAATAAACCGGATTTGATTTTGATAGACCGGATGATGCCCGAAAAGGACGGTATAGCCACCCTGAAAGAGCTGAAAGCCGATCCTCTTACCGAAGGCATTCCGATCATCTTTTTGACTGCCAGGGTGCAGACCCAGGAACTTACCGAATACGATCATTTAGATGTGCTTGGCGTTTTGAGCAAGCCTTTTGATCCCATGAGTCTCACTGAGCAGATAGAAGACTTGCTTGAGAAGAGCAGCGAGAAGGTCGAGGGGAATGCCTAGAAAGCGCTCTCACGATAACTTCTCCCGAATACTGCTTCTGCTCTCCGCTACCGTGGTGGCCACAATTCTTGTGGTGGCGGTTACGGCTACATATATCCAGGCGCGGGAGCTTTCCGAGCATAGAATGGCTGTAATCAGAACCCAGCAACTGATAACCCTCCTGACACGGCTTGAGTCAGCCATGTACATGGTCGAGTCCCAGCAAAGGGGATATTTGATTACCGGCAGAAGAAAGTATCTGGAGCCGTTTAGAAGAAATTCGGAACGTCTCCTGAGTATCTTTGCCACAGTGGAATCCATGGCCGGCAACAGTGGTCTGAGGGCCCAGAGGCTGGTCGATATGAAAAGTCATATCGATAAGAAGTTGGCAGAACTGGGAAGAACCATGGAGCTTCGCAGGCTGGGACACTATCAAGAAGCGAAGAACGTTGTTCTAACCGATCATAGTCAGGAGCAGATGGAAGCATTTGTTCGATGCATGCGGGAAATGAAGAGAGAAGAGAATCGCATTCTTCGTATACAGTCTGCGCAGTTGGAGCTGGCGGCAGCGTCCGCTCTGGACAGGCTTATTCTTCTCTCCTTTGTCGCTCTTGTCGCCTTCGTGACGGGATTTTTCTACATAACGCGAATGGATGCTTCTAGAAGGCGCAGCCGTCTGACCCAGCAGGTTCTTTTCGAAGTATCTTATGTGATGGCAAAGACCGAGGATCTTTCCACCTCTATCGCAGGCATTCTCGAAGATATATGCGAGCAGTTCAACTGGCAGGTCGGTCTCTATTTGCAGGAGAGTGAGAATGGAGACTTTCTAGAATGTAGCGGCTTTTACAGCAAGACGCCGGAGCCTGAACTGGAAGAGATGACCCGAGTTGCCACAGTTAAAAAGGGAGAAGGTTTGGCCGGACTTGTCTGGCAAGATGAAAACGCTCACTGGTCCAAGGATGTTTCAGAATATAATCCTGCTGATTTGATCAAGAGCGCAGATTTGCATAGTGGATTTGCATTTCCATTATTCTCCGGGGAAACTTTCATAGGCATCTTCGCCTTTTACAGTAGTCAGATCGAGAAACCCGACAGGGATCTAGTGGAAGCTTTCTCCCTGGTTGGAGCCGAAATCGGTCAGTTGATTGAACGCAGGGATATTGAAGACAAACTGCAGAAGTCGATGAGAGAGCTGGCTCAGGCCAAGGGTGTGATGGACTCGGTTCTGGACAATATGAGTTCCGGCGTTATCTACGCGGAGAAGAAAGGCGGACTGAGGCTCTATAACCGTCCACTGGAGCAAATTCTTGGCACCGGCATTGGTGAGAAGAGTGTAGACTATTGGATGGATAAGGTCTTTTACGCTGATGACGGTAAGCCTCTAAAGTATGCGGATTTGCCGATGGTGAGGGCGCTCGAAGGCGCATCCACCGATAACGTCGCCATAACCTATGTCAATGAAGAGGTTGGAGACAACATAGTAATCAATGTAAACGGAAGACCGGTCCGCGACGATGTAGGTAATATCATCGGCGGTGTCGTGGTTGTTGACGATATCACCGCCAGGCACGAAGCCGAAAAGCGAGTAAGTGAGTTCTACTCCATGGTATCCCATGAATTGCGTACACCTCTGACTTCCATCAAAGGATCCCTGGCTTTGCTGGAAGGAGGCAAAGGCGGTGAACTCTCGCCCAAAGCCCGGCGGTTGGTCACCATGGGAAGAAAAGAGTGCGATAGATTGGTTCGTTTAATAAACGATATCCTCGACATTCGTAAGATCGAAGCTGGAAAGCTTGAGATCAAACCGGCTCCTCTCAGTCCTTTGAAGTTGGTGGACGAAGTTATGGAGTCTATGAATGCCTATGCCCAGGAGCATTCTGTTCGACTGGTAAGAGGTGAGATTTGTGAAGACAAGATATTTGCCGACAGGGATAAGGTCGCACAAATTCTTACGAATTTAATTTCCAACGCCGTCAAATTCTCGCCTGAAGAAGGTGAAGTCATGCTATCAACTGATCCAAAGGATGACAGAATAAGGTTCTCGGTTTGCGATCAAGGTCCTGGAATAGGTGAAAAAGACCAGCAGAAACTGTTCAAGATTTTTCAGCAGTTAGACTCCACCGATAGCCGTCCCAAAGGGGGCACCGGACTAGGACTGGCCATCTGCAAGTCCCTGGTGGAGCAACACGGCGGAGAGATCGGACTCGACAGCGCACCGGGAGAAGGCTCCATATTCTGGTTCGAGATAAAGCGATATAAGGAATTCCCGGAAGCAAAATTAGTCGAGGAAAAGACCGTATAGAGACGCCGAGCGAAATGTTCATATTCAGGTAGTAAAATACAGGACCCTGCGAGCATTTAGCCTTTTATAACCGTCTAAAATTTTTCGAGTTAAGGAGTAATGACAGTGAGCGCCAACGGTAAAGGTTCGATTTTAATTCTGGATGACGATCCCACCTTTAGAGGCCTTGTGGCAAACCTTTTGCGACCTCATGGTTACAGGGTCGTGGAGGCAAATTCCCCGGCCGAAGCGAATACTATTCTCTCCAAAAAGGAGACGGTGCTTGCGATCGTCGATTACAGATTACCGCAGATGGACGGGATGACCTGGATTACAAAACTCCGGGAAACTGGCGGCAACACCCCGATTGTCTTTTGCTCTGCCGTACCCTGTGATGCCAAGACTTTTTCCTGGCTGAGGAATATTTTGAGTGTCGCATTGATTGTCCAGAAGCCCATTATTCCATCGGCTTTTCTGCAGCAGATTGAGTCGCTTCTGCCAGGCTACCAGAAGTCGAATTTGAAAGAAGGCATAGCTGATATAGAAGTAAGAGCCACAAATGTGGATAGAGAAGCTGATGCCGAAATGATCGCCGAGATGCGAAATGTAGCCAAGAAACTCAAAGTGGAACAGGCTATTAAACAAGCACGGGCAGAGTACTACGAGCAGCTGGATCGTGACTGGAAGCTGCTTGTCTCCAGTATCGATGAGAAGAACAACAACAAGGAAGACGATGCTCCGCTTATAGTAGCTATTCGTATCGCCCATAGTATTCGCGGAACTGCGGGCTCCCTCGGTCTAGAGGATATAGGAGCGGTGGCAGGAAAACTTGAAGATTTCCTGATGTCTATTGACAGTCGAGACACAACCGACCAGGAGATCTATTGGTCGGAGATTATAAGGCTGGTGGCAAAAGGAACCGAACTTGTTTCTGAAGCATTGATTGATGGCAAAGACTCAGCACCATCCTCCGTTAAAAACAGGGTGCTCATTCTGAGCCAGAGGGATAGCGTCATCGATGCCGCTAGAGAAGAGGCAACCATGCGTCTTGCTCATGTCCAGGGGACGGATAGTCCTGCGGCGTTTATGAAGTATGCCGCCGAAAACCGGTTGGACGCTGTCATTATAGATACCGCTAGCGATATCAAGTCTGCTGTCAGGGATTGTGCCAGGGTCAGAAATATCCCCGGTAACGAGAGTATTCCCATCGGCTTGCTCTGCAACAAAGATACGCCCCTCACCAACGCCGACCTGATTTATATGGGCGCTTCGCATGTGATAAATGGTGCCGTAAATGGTGACAATCTTCGCCAATCTGTCAAAGCACTTCTTAAGATCAGCGTGCCGGGTCAGCCACGTGTACTCCTGGTGGATGATGATGAGGTGCTCTGCAAGTTTGCCGCCGGGGTTCTCACCGACCAGCGAATGGAGACAGTCTACGAAACCAATCCTATAAAAGTGCTGGAGCAGATGGAGGCTTTCCAGCCTGATCTTGTGGTGCTCGATGTGATGATGCCCATGCTGACCGGTTATGAAGTTTGCAGGCAGATTCGTGCAGAAAGTCGTTGGGCCGATGTTCCAGTGATTTTTCTGACATCCAAGACCAGTCAGGATGCTCGCTCCGCCGCGTTTGCTGTCGGCGCAAGTGACTTTCTGACCAAACCGGTTTTGTCTGAGGAGCTTGTGGCCAGAGTCTCTTCTCAGTTGGCTCTTGCTTCCAGGAAGCGGAAGGACAGGGCGAGGGACCCTGAATCAAGGATGTTGACCACCCAGGCATTCATGGCTGAAGCGCAGAAGTTTCTTGAGTCATATAGAGAGGACAATAAATCATTTACCCTCTCTCTTCTTGAAATTGATGAGTTTGACCACACGACAATCACCCAGGGGTTTCATGGCGCGCACTCGGCGGCAGCGGAGCTTGGTTTGATATTGCAAGAGCGTTTTTCAGCAGAGAGTTTGCGATGCAAGTGGAGCACCTCCGGTTACGCGATTGTCGTTCCCGGCAGTGAAGCCCAAGATGTTGCCGGAGCTATGAAGAAGGCGCTCGACGAGTTCGCTGCTCGCAAATTCCCCGGTTCCAGCCATAAGTTTAGCACTACCTTCAGTGCCGGTATCGCTTCAGCTGCTGATGGAAGTAACCTGGAAGAGATAGTGAAGGCGGCTCACCATAATCTTCGCGCCGGCAAGAGAGAAATGAGCGGAGCGGTGTCCACCGGCTAAATTTTGTTCCCTCTTTATAACTGCGCTTCATTCAGTTATAATATTGCAAGAACATATTTTTAAGGACCGGGCCCGGCTTGGCATATTTGGCTGGTCGCAATCTCCGATGCTTTTTAGCGGGCATTGGAAGATACTGGATTTAGATGCGATTGTTTCGGTTTAAGATCGACCATTGGAGAATGAATGAGCATAGAAGAACAAACAGACTATAGTGACAATCCAATTTATTGGGAGAGCGCCCTCATAAAGGAAGAAGACAAGTCTATCTTTATTGAGATTAACGGACAGCAAAGAAGAACCTGCAGGACAAGTAATCCCAGGTATGAAAATCTGCTTTCCTCTTTGAAAAGCACCTACCCAAATTTAGCGCCAGGGAAGAAGTGCAAATTTAATCACTACAGGGATGGAAGATCGGAGATCTTGACATTTAATCTTTAATTCCGCATGACCATTGCTCATGTAGAGTCAGTCCAGGAGCCGCACTTGAGATGAAGCTACTCTCTGTCAAGTTGTTGGTTCTTGTAGGGGCACCATATATGATACCGGCAACCCTTGACGTGGAGGCGCTTTTGTGCTACTATAGGTAATAGATAGAAGTCTCGTGGTAATGTGCCTATTTTCTCAGATCGAGGAAAGCGAGGCGACAGCTTCATCATGCTTGTAGTTTGGAGGTGGTGGAATGATTAAGCTGTACACTAAATTTCACTCTAATTCTTTTAGATACCCCACATAGCGAAGCCAGTCTTCTTTAACTGGTTATAGCGTATTCGCCTTGAGTGAATACTTATGGTGCTGTGCGTCTTTATTAGCACAGTAGATTCGAATCAAAATCAATGAGGGTATTTAATGAATAAATCGACTAACAAAATCTTTGGCTCCATCCGCGAATGTTCTGACTTTCTTTCCTGGTTACATGGAAGAGAAGGAGTTTACGTCAAAGAGATGCCTGAGAAGTTTAAGCCGGAGTGTAAGCAGCTACAGAAGCTCGGTATCGTTTATAAGCGAAATAACCGGAACCTGGGTATCAAATGGATACGCTTGAGAAGGCTTATGGAGCGCAGTGGTAGAAAAGTGCCTATCAATCGCGATGATCTGATTAGACACTTCACCGGACTGGTGCCTGCAGCAAGTTGATCCACAAGAGTGGCTATAGATAAGAGATAGCACTCGGATTTATATAAGAGAAAGAGCCGTGATTAGCTTTGCTAGCCAGGGCTTTTCTCTTGGGGGCTTTTTCAAAATGCTTTATTTTAGCCAGATTAGCTGTCTCTAAGTCTAGTTTGAATTTAGTTTTTAAAGATGTTACCCTGCACCAATCAGTTGTAGATCATTTCTTGTAGAACATATTTAAACCTGCATGGTAAAAGGGCTTTCCTTTGCTATGCATTTTCTGTTGTTGCAAACGGCCAGGTTCTCTTTTATAAAGGTAGCTCATGATTATCGCTAGTTTCTGCTGTTTCCTGCTCGTTTTTGTCTTAATAGGAATGGCTTCGGCATTTAAGCACAAGCAAACAAATGAAGATTATTTGCTGGCCGGACAAAGTGTAAAGCCCTGGTTGGTGGCACTGTCAGCGGTGGCCACATATAGTAGCGGCTATATGTTCATCGGTATGATCGGCTACACTTACTTGCATGGATTGTCTTCCATTTGGCTTGCTATTGGTTGGATCTTCGGGGATTTCCTTACATCTCTATTCATCCACAAACGACTGCGTGTTGTCTCGGAAGACAAAAATATTCTTACATACCCAGACGCGCTAAGTAGATGGCATGGCACTGACTTTAAGGCATTGCGTGTCACCGGCGGCCTCATCACCTTAATCTTCCTTGGTGCATACGCAGCCGCTCAGTTCAACGCGGGGAGTAAGGCTTTGCATGCATTATTCGGATGGGACTATGCCGCCGGCGCCATTATTGGAAGCGTCATCGTGGTGCTCTACTGCTTCTCCGGTGGTATCAGAGCCTCTATCTGGACGGATGCCGCCCAGGGAATTGTGATGTTCCTTTCCATGGGGATACTGGTTGTGGCTGGTGTCAATGCCAGTGGTGGCGCCAGTGCTTTTGTGAACGCGCTTTACGCTGTATCGCCAACATTCATGAGTATTCTTCCGCACGGTTCTCCTCTTGGGAGCATCGCCGGACCCTCGTTGTTCATTCTAGGGTGGTTGTTTGCCGGATTTCTTGTCATCGGTCAACCCCATGTCATGGTTCGTTTTATGTCCATGGACGATCCCGGAAACATGAGTAAAACAAGGGCATACTATTACTTCTGGTATACGCTCCTCTTTGTTCTCACTATTTTGGTCGGTCTGGCTTCCCGGGTATTGATCCCCATGACCAGCAACTTTGACGCGGAGCTTGCACTTCCCACATTGTCTCTCAAGTTATTGCCGGAGGCTCTCATCGGATTGATTCTTGCCGGTATATTTGCAGCGACCATGTCCACTGCCGACTCTCAAATTCTGAGTTGTTCCGCTTCATTGACCCGGGATGTTCTACCCATCAAAAATGTAGGCTACTATATGTCCAAAGCAGCAACGGTTCTGGTTACTCTTATCGCATTAGCAATTGCACTTGGAGGCAATGAGAGTGTTTTTGATCTTGTGCTTGTCGCCTCGGGGGCTTTGGGGTGTGCCTTCGCTCCATTGGTAGCTATTTATGCTCTCGGTCAGAAACCCTCCGAAGCGGTGGCCATGGGGATGATGCTTACCGGTCTGGTGGTCATGCTTGCCTGGCGCAACATGGGTCTTTCCGATATCACATACGAAGTGATGCCGGGAATGCTGGCTGGTTTGTCCGTCTTTCTTGTGGCCAAACTTATAGGCGTTGGCGTGAGACCGGCTGCCGCCTCTGGTGGAGATGATTGAGTAGAGAGAATTGATAGCTTTGGCGAAGAGAAGGAAAGACTTTCATGAGAGTATTGTTGGCAGCAGATAGTTCTGAATGTTCCAAAGAAGCATTGAACTTTTTGTCCAGATTAAATTGGGAAGATACCGATCAATTCATGATTATAAGTGTTGTGGAGCCGCTGCCTGACGCTCCGGCGCTGTTCCCGGCTTCTGCTAAAAAACATTTGCAATCCGAATTTGAGAGTAAAGGGGCTCTGCTTGAAGAGTTTCAAGGCTTGCTTCAGGGATCTCTCGGAGAAGAATATACGATTGAAACAAATATCTGTTGCGGATATGCTGCTGCCGAAATATGCAAATACGCTCAAGCATGGTGCGCCGACCTGATAGTTCTCGGCTCCCACGGTAGAAAGGGATTAGAACACCTTCTTCTTGGAAGTGTAGCGGAAGCGGTTCTAAAGAAAGCTACTTGCACCGTAAATGTGGTCAAGCCGGCTATTCCCCAGAAAGTTAAGGTGAAGTAGTAGTTCGACTTCCGTGCTGCTGTCATTTAGCCTTAGATTCCTTTTTGTTTGGAGCGTGGTGATAACCGTATGTTGCTGCTCTGATTCATGGATTATTCTGTATCCATGTTGAAATATGCAATGGCTCTGTTGATGGCTTCTATGACAGCGGGATTCTACTGGAACGACCCTGCCTATGAGTCATTTCTGGTAAATTCAGATAATAGATTGCGCCCTGAACAGCCTCCTTCTTATTATCGTCTGCCGCCTGATTGGAAAGAACATTGTAGTGAGTGTCGCGAAATTCGTGACGGAAAACAATTAACTCTGGAGGAATACAAAGCCTATTTGAAACGTCATGTCTTGGATGAGGCTGACTATGCCAGAAGAAAGTGTAAGCCACCTCCATACTACATTTCAAGGTAGTTTCTTTATTCGGAAGGACAGATGAATGGATGATGCGAGTTCCGCGGATTGGACTGATATAGAGCTCCAGCTAGCAATTCTGCAAGTTCTGAAGCATGCAGATTCTGGCAGGCATCGGGATAAAGGAGTCAGTCTCAAATCGATATTAGATTGCCTGGCTCTGACCAATCATCAGAGGGCCCAAAGATTTATAGGCATACTCATCTCCGAAGGCTATGTAATTTCTGTTGAGACGGAAAGGCCTGGGCCTTACTTCCGAATTACCCCGCAGGGTAAAGATTACTTTGAGGCGTTTTTGAAGTCTTGTGGGGACTGAAATTTTACTGGCAGTGTTTCATTGTTCGTCCTTGTCTTTAAATGATATTACATACGGTGTGTCTGTTTTTACTTTATACGAGTCTGAAATAGCCGGCTAATTAAGCACCATAGTGTTAATAAGTAAAGGCATAAGAGACGTCTTTCTTAAGAAGCTTTACTTCGCAGCTCAAAATCCGTCTTTAGGCTGATCGCATCGGATTGCAAATTTATTCCTCCGGTGCATCGATTCTTACCGAATTAAGGTATAAACTGTACTCTTCGTCCATTCATTGTCTCGATAGAGCTTCGCGCGGTAAACGCGCAAATTGAGTCTTATTGACCTATCCGGGAGGTACTATGGTTATTGCATCCGAACAACTTGAGAAAGCGGCAGAGCTGAGCGCATTCGGTCCGGCGCGCTCCACGGTAGAGGGCAGCCCGCTCAAGGAAGAAGAGCTTAAGAAAGTTCATGCATACTGGCGCGCTTGCAACTATTTGGCTGCCGGAATGATTTTTTTAAAGGACAACCCACTTTTAAAAGAGAAGCTCAAAGCTGAGCACATCAAGAACAGATTGCTCGGCCACTGGGGCGCCAGTCCCGGTCTCAGCTTCACGTATATTCATTTGAATAGACTGATCAAGAAGTACGACCTGGACATGATTTTCTTGGCCGGCCCCGGACATGGCGCGCCTGGGGTTTTAGCGCCGGTATATTTGGAAGGCACTTATTCCGAGGTTTACCCCGACAAAAGTCTGGATGAAGATGGCATGCTGGCTTTCTTCAAACAGTTTAGTTTCCCGGGCGGCATCGGTTCTCACTGCACTCCGGAGACACCAGGCTCAATCCATGAAGGGGGCGAGCTTGGTTATAGCGTGTCCCATGCTTATGGTGCTGTTCTGGACAATCCCGATTTGATCACCGCTGTGGTTGTTGGAGACGGTGAGTCTGAAACCGGTCCTCTCGCTACTTCCTGGCATTCCAACAAGTTCATCAACCCTGTACGGGATGGGGCTGTGTTGCCGATTTTGCATCTAAATGGATATAAGATCAACAACCCAACAATCTTAGCTAGAATCGATCACGACGAGCTTGAAGACTTGTTTAAAGGATACGGCTATACTCCTTATTTCGTGGAAGGAAGCGAGAGCGAATCCATGCACCAGGCCATGGCTGCTACTCTTGAACATTGCATTAAGCAGATTCGCAAGATCCAGTCCGATGCCAGAGAGAATGGATTTAAAGGGCGTCCACGTTGGCCCATGATTATTCTTCGCAGCCCTAAGGGGTGGACCGGTCCGCAGGAACTGGGCGGTCATAAAGTGGAAGGTAGCTGGCGTTCGCACCAGGTGCCTTTACCAAAAGCAAAGTCCGAGCCGGAACAGTTGGAGCTTCTCGATAAGTGGCTGAGAAGCTATAAGCCGGAAGAGCTGTTTGACAAAGAAGGCAAGTTCAAGAAAGAGCTTGAGGAGCTGGCTCCTGAAGGGAAGCGGCGTATGGGATCGAATCCCCATGCCAACGGTGGAT
>JAUIJG010000125.1 GCA_030431355.1 bacterium | reverse complement strand
CCTCAAAGCGCCATCTATGGAAGTTCCGGTGATCCTCTCGGTGGAGCTACAGGAGCTTACAATCCAGTTGCCACCGCAACCGGGATAACACCCACATCTTCAGGAGGAGCCGGCGGCGGTGGTGGTGGTGACGCCAGCATCGTGTTCGAACCGCCAAGACCAGGAGCAAAGGCTACCCTGGAAGGAGATCTGAACAAGCTCCAGGTGCCGAACCTTCTTCAATCCATCAATCTGGCAAAAATGACCGGACGACTGGACGTAAAAACCAAGTCGGAAAATTGCGAGGTCTTTTTCCAGGAAGGTATTCCTCTCCACTGCAAGATCAAGGAAAGCCAGGGAGACAATGCTCTTACGGAACTGATTACCTGGACGAACGGTGAGTTCCGCTTCTGGCCCGATGAGAAGACGGCGGACAGAACCATAAACAAAAGACTAGACTCTGTTCTCATGGAAGGTGTGGCGCTCTTAGACCAGACCAAATATCTTGATTCGGCGGGACTAAAACCGGAATCCTGCCTGGTCAAGAAAAATGCCATGATTTCAGAAGAAGAGTTTGCCACAAGGGTCGAAAAAGGTGCTCCCATTGCCCTGGAACCCCAGCTGGACTTCTTTGAACTGGTGGACAATAGAAACACCCTGTTCGATCTTTTAAGAAAACGACCGATGCCGAAGACAGAGTGGGTACCCATTCTCTTCAATCTGGTAAGTTGCGGATTAGTACAAATTACGGACCAGGCACCGACCCAGGATAGACTGGCGAGGCTGAAAGCCCTCGGTATCAATGACAACGAATTCCAGGCTGTGGTCAAGTCTTTGACCCGTTCGGAGACAGGAATTAATAGCTACAACGCCTTTCTCTACTTCCTGGATCATGAATATTTGAGATACGAATATTTCAACCAACCTTTTTCACTGGTTATCTTCAGTCTTGGTCATAAGAAAGACGAGGAAGGAGTCCGGGTTGAAGCGCTGCAAATGCTTGCCGTCAGAAGAGCGATGCAAAGAATCAGCCTGGTGAAAAGACAGGTGGATGTTCTGGGGCACTACAAAACCTTCGACTACGCCCTGCTCCTCCCGAACACGAACGCCGCTGCCGCCGGGGCCCTGGCCAACAGGATCGCCGACGTTCTCAGAGAAGCGCCCCTTTCATCGGATATGGACGCCCGCTCTCTAGCTATGGCCTTCGGAGTGGCGACCGTACCGGAAGATTGCGTGGACATGGACAAACTGATTGTGGCCTGCGTAAAAGCCAGAGATAGAGCGAAAGAGACCCAGAGAAGGGTGGTGCTTGCCAGGGACATCATGGGCGCTCAGCCTTAGTCAAATCTAGAACTGATGCAGGTTCCGGAAGATTAATTCGACTTGACATCGAACCAAATAGATTTACTATTAAAGATGCTGTATAAGCACAACTATAGGTGCTCCATCAGTATCTACTTAGTAAGAAAGCGGTTTATCAACCACTCGCAATCGATAAATACGCCTTTGTAAAAACCCTCAACCGGTACCACTTGCATGGCATTCCACCCCGCTGAACCAAATGAGATCGGCGCTCGAAGTTCCGATACAGCCAATAATCTCAACTTTACCGATGCCCTGGGAAACTCCGGCAGCAAGTTTGAACAGCCAATTTTTAAGAGCAGCCAGGATAGATCAAAAGAGCGCTCCAAACAGTCCAGCGGAATAGGACTGCCGCCTCTCAGCGATCTCGGCGGCGGCATCCCCTCGGGCTATACTTCCTTCCTCGAAGCTCCTCCTCTGGCCCTGGAGAACAGACAGGGTAGAGCTACATTGCCTTCCGCAACAAGTTTTCTAGAGACCAAACCGGTTAGCGAAAGAACCTGGTTACCAGAACCTTTGAGTCAGAGTGACGGTGTTGCCGGAGCTATCAAGGCAAGCCTCGAAACATTGCCAAAATTGGAAGAGTTGCCGTCTGCTGAATCAGAGCCTGAAGCAGTGCCCAGATCAAAAGACATCTACGAAGACAGCTCAGAAAGGTCTCCCATCGCCCAGTTACTGAAGATGAGAACTCCCGGAGAAGCCCAAGCTGTTCCCAGGGCTCTGTTAGACTCCAGTAGAGCCGGAGTCCGAGACAACAGCTCCAGAGCGGTAAACGAATCAGCAAGAATAAACAATGTCGGAATCGGAGACAGCGAAGGTCTGCCCAGATATAGAGAGCAAATTCTTGGAAGGCTACCCGAACTAGCCCGCCTGGAAAGAGATGAATCCGGAGAACAGGGTTTTGACTATCTAAACGGCAGTCCGGAAGGCTACCTGTTTGCCCAGAAGCTTGAACTGGCTAAGCAGTTCGGCAAGCCGGACACCAAGTACAGCCGCCTGGTGGATGGAAAAGGCACCAGAGAGATACAAACAGCCACGGACTTCTCCACCCTGGAGACAAGTTATGGTGACGACGGCACCTGTGAGACCGGACACTATGACAATTTCCGTAGACCACTGCTAAAAGTATCCGAACAATACAATAGCGGTGACGTGGAGTTCAAAATGGTTCAATTCGACTACGGAAAAGGAGAAAAGGTCAGTCCCTTCCCCAGCCGTACCCGAGAAATAACCTACAAAAACGGCCAGGCCACAGTGGATGTATTCGACCATAGCGGCGTAAGCGTCAAGCTGCTATCCTCCGACGCCTGGAGCGCCTGATCTAAACAATACTCAACCCCTATGACGACGGAACTCAACAAAAGTCGCATCAGCCTTATTCAGGGAGACATTACCCGTGAGAGGCTGGATGCCATCGTCAATGCCGCAAATTCATCTCTTATGGGAGGAGGCGGTGTGGACGGAGCAATTCATAGAGCAGGCGGACCTTCCATCAAAGAAGAATGCAAACAGATTGTGGCTTTAGAAGGTCGCTTACCACCAGGCAAAGCCGCCATCACTGGCGGTGGCAATCTGCCTGTCACCTATGTGATTCATACCGTCGGACCGATCTGGAGAGGCGGCTCGGGCAATGAAGATACGGTTTTAGCCAGCGCCTACAGAGAAAGCCTTCGGCTGGCTCACCAGTATGAGGTGCAGACCATCGCTTTTCCTTCTATCAGCACCGGAGCATATGGATTCCCGGTACAGAGAGCTGCCGAGATCGCGATCAGCACCGTTATTGAATTCTTGGACAGGGAGACCCGGCCGGAAGAGAAGAAATTGAGTTTGATTAAATTTGTACTCTTCGACCCGAGAACCCTCGAGTCTTATAAACAGGCCCTTGAGAGTAGATAATATTGCGAATTTCCCGAAAAGCAATGAGCACTGCGCAAAGAGCTAATAATATGGGCAAGATAATATAAGCGGAAGCGGTTGTCTTTAGTAACCCGGATTGATCTGGTGTCTTCAATTTTTCGCAGATATTCAAACAGTGCCCGGCTTGGCGATCTTCTTGTGCAAGCCGGTGTTTTGTCGCCGCCACAATTGCAGGAAGCGGTTAAGCACTCGCGCTCTAAGAAGCTTCAAATAGGCCAGGTACTGGTCATGTCCGGTCACCTCACGCCCAAGGACCTCCAGGTAGCCCTGGAAGCCCAATCCATGCTACGTGACAAAACCATCGACATAAACGTGGCAGTGCAGTGCATCAAAGTTGCCAGAAAGATTGGTGCCTCCTTTGCCGATGTTCTAGAGGACTACGACGCCTCCGCCGCCAAGCGGGCCAGAACCGGCAAATTGGGAGAGTTGTTGGTGGATGCTGGAATAATCAGCCAGGATCAATTATCCCAGGCCATGGAGCAGGGACTAAACACCGGCATGCCCCTGGGCAGGATGTTGGTTCTTAACGAAGCCATTCAAGGGGAATTTCTTGAAAAGGCGCTGGATATTCAAGTCCGTCTCCGGGACGAAATGCTCACCCGGGAAGAGGCGATTCAAAACCTTAAAGATCTGGCAGGGGTGCAGTCTGAGGAAGCGCCGGAGCCGGTCGAAAAACCCGAGAAGAAAAAGCAGATTGTCCGGCTAGGAGAACTGCTGGTGATGGCAGGCATTCTCTCCGAAAACGATGTGATGGACGCCCTGGAGTGGGGACTAGCCAATCAGCAACCCATAGGCACCGTCCTCGTCTCCCAGCAATTAATCTCCCAGGAACTACTGGATGCGGCTCTTTTTTTCCAGACCTGTGTAAAAAGCGAAGAGCTCGATCCCCTCAAAGCTTGCGAGTGCCTTTCTGAGGTTTTCTCCACAGGAGTTACGCCGGAAGAAGCGATAAAAGAGGTAACGACCTCGGATTCAATCGAAGCTCCGGAGAAGCCGCCCATAGATTATCGCACCCTGGTGACAATGGCACGGGTGGTAAGCGATGAAGAGATTGATAAAGCCTTCAATATAACCGCCCACGATGCGGCCTTGATCGGAAAAGTGCTTGTCCTTACAGGATTCATGGATGTCCCCACCCTGCAATCAACTTTGCGCTGCTATCAGATGGTATCTAAAGGATGGCTCAGTCCGGATGACGCAATTGCGGCCCTGGACTATTGCTTACATCAAAGCAATAACTCCACGCCGAGCTTCGAACAAGCTCTTAGAGACTTGAAGTGGAGTCCGGAAAGCGGGTTAAAAATGAGGGGCGAGAAGAACCTCATGCGCCAGACTCGAGAGAATATGGCAGCCATGGCCGGAGGCAAACTGGCGGAGAAGCAATCGGATCAAAATGAAATTGAATCCGACTCGCCGGCGGCAGTGGACAAGGAAGCCTTAAAAACCCTACTGGAAGAAAAAGCAAAACAAGAAGCCCGGGAAAAAGAATTGGCCCGGGAGGCAGCCCTCAAGGCCGAAGAAGAGGCGAAGCAGAAAGCCGAGCAGGAAGCAAAACTAAAAGAAGAACAAGCCGCTAAAGAAGAGTCTCTTCCTGCCGAGGTGATCTCCACCGAAGAAGAAGAAAGTAAACCGGTAGTGGCCCTGGACACACTTTTAGGACCGCTTAGAGAAGACAGCGTGGAGGAGAAAGCTCCACCTGAAGCAGAAAAGCCTCCGGAGAAGAGAGAGGAAGCGGCAAAAGAGAAACCCAGATCACTTCTGGAAAGCCTTGGTGTCAAACCGGTCACAAAAGAGCCTGTGGCTAAAGAAGAGATAGAAGAAGAAGCCGCAGTAATAGAA
Organism: bacterium; assembly: GCA_030431355.1. The sequence continues at coordinate 7,622 of JAUIJG010000125.1, read as the reverse complement.
ACAAAAGAGGCAGCTCCCCAGGAAGTAGAAGTAGCCACTCCTCCGGAACCAGAAGAGACACCTCCTGCAGAAGAGGAAGAGAAACGTCCTTCACTTTTAGCTCAGCTCACCGGAAGCGATCCGGCAGCAGCCCAGACAGAAGAGACCGTCGGCAAGATAGATTCGGAGACCGAGACCGATACCGATACCGAGACCGATGCGGCTCCACCCCCCAGAGAGGAGGAGAGCGGCGGTCTGGGAGCGCTACTTCAGGGACTGGGTGGAAATTCTGATAACGAATCGGAACAGAAACCGCCTAAGAAGATGGGCGGACTGCTTGGTGGATTAATTCAGAAGACCTCGGACGAAGAGGAGCCAGAGCCAGAACCTCTGCCTGCACCTGTATCTGTATCTGAATCTGTGACAGAGCCAGTGACCGATCCGGAAGAGAAGCAGGAAGAGCTTGTGGCAGAGGCAGTATCGCCCGAAGCGCTCAAGGGACTTTCGGCAGAAGAGCTCCTGGCCCAGATAGAACAGGGCTCTATTCAGCACGATAGTGCCCGGGGCAAGAAGCGAAAAGGTCGCTTCGCAGAGACAATCATGCCCGAGGCGGCTAAGGCAAGACAGTTGGCTTCTCTGATAGCAAAAGAGCCAAGCATGAGTGCTAGTTTTGACAATGCCACCGAGGATGATGACGCCCTCGGAGAAGCTTTCGAACGACTGGCTGAAAGACATTTCGAACAGGGCAACTATAAGGAAGCCCAGGTAATCTATGAGCGAATTCTGGTACACAAGCTGAATGACCTGGGTCCTGAAAGCGATGAGCTGATTGAAGACTACAACAATCTTGCCATGACACTCTGTATTCAAAAGTTCTTCGATAGAGCCGAGCCGTTTATGAAGAAGGCGGTCAGTCTCTACGAGAAGAAAGAACCTAAAGATCCCCTCGCTTTCGCCGACTACTTACATTCCCTTGGAACGATTCACTATCGCATGGACAAACTTGAAGATGCCGAAGAAGAATTCAGCCGGGTTCTGGAGATAAGAAAAGCTATGTTGGACAAAGACCACGAAGACATAGGCCGGACCCTGACGGATTACGCCCGGGTAGTTAAAAAACTTGGTCAAGCAGAAAATGCCGAGGCGATTTACAAGAAAGCAAAAGAGATTCTACGGCGTAACAGCTAGCCCTTTTTGCCGTAATCAGGTCATTTAACACTTTCATAACAGAGGCTCTTCCAGGTAACAGAGAGGCTCTGAACAAACTGTCAAGGTATATCGCCAGGGAATCAGGTTGGCAAGAAGCAACGAAAGAGGAGAGCCGCCGTCTCAATGGAACCTCAGACGTTTAAAAAAAGAGATTTTCCCTAATCAAATCATAAAATGGCTCTAGAACTCCTCAAAAAACCACCAGAAAAATTGGTGCTATCAGTGCTCTTTTCCATATGCGCCACAAATCAAGGATTTGCAGCTGGTGCAGAACCAGTCCGGAGCGAAGAGATATCGCCAGGGACAAGGACAAAGTTTCATCTACCTATAAACGAAGCGGAGTCAGTTGGGACAGAAGCGCAGGATGCAGATGGAGCAGTGAAACACGCGGAGATAAAGTCAAATCGATTCGTGCCTAAATCTCCCCTGGAAGACCTGACACCGATTCGCATTAAGACATCTGTTAGAAGCCAGAAAAACGAAATCGGAGATAGAGACTCGACCAAAAACATTCTAAAAAACAATACTGAGAATGCCAGGTCACTAAATATGGCACCACTTCCTCTTTTAGATCGCCCGGAGGACACGCAAAAGTTTAAGGACAGGGAAAGGGAGATTGAAAGAGACCAGCTGACAGCCTTGTGGGAGGCTACTCTGGCAAACTCGGTGGATATAAACTTCGTTCTGCAAAAGCTGATGCCTTCCACAGATCCGGGAAGAGTAACATCTTTGATGATGCGCTCATTAAGCACCTTGCTCTACGGTGGAGTCAGCTCCATCAGAGCATTCTCACCTGGTATTGCCGGGGCGACCACCTCCAGCGTAGGCACCTCTATCCTGATGAAAGTCCTCGATATGAAAGACCGGGAGAGCCTGGAGAAAGCACGAGTAACCCAGGTAGAACAGATCCTTCTCTATAATATGGTGCGCGGCACCGCCGACCGGCTGGTGGAAAAATACAGAAGCTACAAAAAGGTATATAAGAATCTGCTGAGAGCCCAAAACGATTTTGTCGCACTGAAAGAAATGTCAGCCAGGGTAAGAGAGGATCAGGATCCCTCAGAACAATTCACCGTGGATTACACTCTCAGAAAACAGCTAAGAGAGCTGGAAGTAATTGAAGACGACTTGAAAACCTTTCGCCAGGCCCTGACGGATCTGGCCGGCGCCGGAGCAGTATCCGACTTCGAAGAGAAAGTTCGAATAGAAGCCGAAGAACTCTATCCTCAGTTGATTAATCAAAGAGAATAAGACTATCTTCTTTCTATCAACTTAAAAATCTCAGCGGGCTTTATCTGTTTAACAAGCTCCGGATTCTTGTAAAGGAATAGCCCGGAGGCACAAGAGGTAGCAAGAACAATAAGGGAAAGGGTGACTTTTATAAATCCATTGACGATGAATCGAGTGAACTTGTAAATCACCATGGCGATGGCGCCCCCCACGGCAAGTATAGCCATCGGTATAGCGATGAGCGGTCCGAGCAGTTCCGGTGGTATAGAGATTGCTTCCATGGAAACTACTCTACAGAAAATAATGGAAATAGACAACGCCCCACCATGGCAAGAATGCCTTCATATACAGTGCCTTAGTAATCTAACAGGAGCCCAGAGCGTTGCCTCCGGCTTCCATTACCATATCCGTTGCCAGGTCGGCTTTAGCTGTCAATTCTTTAAAATCATTCCCGTGATGAGGAACAGAAACAATACCAATACTGGCTTCCAGATTGAATTTGTATTGATGGTATTGCACAGGATTCTCAAAAAAGAACTGCCTGATCTCCTCAAATCGTTTTACGGCCTTATCCGGTGGATGCTCGGGGAAGACAAGAATAAAACGATAACTCTCATAACGGCCCGCGATATCGATATCCATATCAACAAACTGTGCCAGGGATCGACCGACAAATCTGATCGCTTCTTCCTGGGCAAGCACTCCATAACGACTGTAGACCATCGGCAATTCATGAAATCCGATAATGGCTAGAGTGAGAGGTCTATTAAATTTAACCGCCCGCTTTGTCTCGCGCTGAAACTGGGCCATTGCATAACGGAAGTTGTATAGCTCGGGACAGTGCTCATCATATTGAATAGAACGCTCAAAATCAGTTCTATCGGCTTCGGACCTGGTGGCGGAGGGCAAGGAGTAAAGCGTACTCTGGGCCAGAGCGCCTCTAGCCGCCTGATGATGCTCCATAACCATGGCATTAATATCCGGGTGGTTTCCCGATACCTGGGAGTTGCGCATACCGCTCAAATTCCGATGAAACTTATTATCAAAAACTACAGACTCATCGTGAGATTTCTTCTTTTCCATGGAAAGTCAAGCTCAAGCATGTGACACTGTGGACAAACTAGCCGGCTCCTGAAGGTCAAAGGATCATTAGCACGAACCAAAAACCACTCCGGTCTTTATTTACTTTACCCTCAAACAAGAACAGGCAATCTCTGTTAGTAAACTTCTAGCCTTCAATAATCTCCCTTGAGTTGCCTATCTCCAGCTGGTCCAGTCTCTCTTTTAACTCCGACGCCGACCCAATGCGCTTTTTCAAATCAAGCTCAGTCAAATCCTGCACCAGCCGGTCAAAAGACTCTGAGATCTCAGTCTTCAAACTTCTGGGACTATTAACCGAAAGGGGCTCAGGATCGGTGGCGGTAAGCAGGTAGAACAAAACCGCTCCAAGTGAGTAGAGATCGCTCTGGAGATTCGCCCTCCCGGAAAACTGCTCTGGAGAAATATAAGAAGGCTTGCCCACCAGGGTACCGGTTACTGTGCCGACAAATTCATTGGCGGCTCCGAAATCAACCAGGATCAATGAACCACGCATATCGAGGACAAGATTTTCAGGGGTCAAATCCCTATGCACCACCGGTGTCTCTCTGGTGTGCAAATATTCGACTATGTCCGCAATCTCCCTGGCCCAGGTAAGAGCCTGGCGCTCCGACACCCCGCCCTTGTCTTTCACATAGGTTCTCAGGGTGGAGCCGTTTATCCTCTCCAACAGCATATACTGCCTGCCGCCTTCGACAAAATAGTCGAGCACATTAGCTATTCTAGGATTGTCAAGCCCGGCAAGAAGAACAGCTTCTCGTTCAAAATGCTCCTTTGCCTTAGCTTTCAACTCAGCATTTGCCGATGGCGGAACCACCGCCTCTTTCAATATAACCGGTGTGCGATTCTTCCATTCACATAAATAAATGGCAGACCAGCCACCGGCGGTTAGAGGTTGCAGAACTTTTATGCGACCATCTTGAAGCTTAGTGCCTGGCTCAAGGGGAACGAATGGAGTTGTGGAAATTCGTCTCTGGGCTTCCTCCATCCAGATGCCGGTAAAGCTTGACTGATCCGAGTCTACTCTTCCTTTTATCATCTTATCTACCAATCTGTTAAAGCTTGCGTCCCGGGAAGACTTATTGGCCCAGAGGTCACATCCGGATACCAGCTTATCTAAATCCTCATGGGATAGAGAGGCCAGCTTCAAGCGGATCTCTTCTCCCTTTGAAAGGAGAAAGTTGATCTCCTCCCGGTCTTCATTCTTTTCAGAATCGGCGATACCGGAAACTGAGATCTGGTCCACCTGTCCCCAGCTAACGCCCCGGGATTTGCCGCCGCGACCGGGCAAGACCAGGCCTTCTTCCGTGAGGATCAATCTTGAGCTGCGATTTCTAGAGTAGAGAGTAAGCGAATGAAGAAGAAACAAAAGAGAGACCAGAGCCAGGGCTAGAAAGGAAGCCTCCACAATCTGCATCATGGAATGAGAAAAGAGCATCGGATAGATAACCGGCAGGGGCGATATCACCACAAAAGCAGCTATGGCAAAGAGTGCCATCTGCCTGCTTCTTCCTGCGGAATGACTTTTGTAGTTGATCACCGCTGTCTTTGCAGTGGGTCTGGACATCATATCCCCCTGATACTACCTTTGATATCAAGCAATTTTAGGTTCACCGCCGATCTTTATTTTGGATACGGGGTCATCAGTACCATCCTCCAGCTTACTCAAACATTCGACAATCTTGCGTGCGCTCTCCGGTCTATTCCCTGAATCAAATCTGCAACACCACTGAATCAAATCGTCCAGGTTGGAGATTTCCGCCTCTGCCACCAGACTCTCTTCGACTCCGCAATTCTCTCCGAACGGGGGCGGGTCCTCCCCGTGGAGCATAAAATGCATTATCGCCCCAAAAGCGTAGAGGTCACTTTGAATAACCGGCTTACCCCGAAACTGCTCCGGCGGAGTATATGCCGGTCGAGCCGCCACCAGTCCCACTGCGTGTTTACCATCAACCCTGGCCACATCAAAATCGATCAATTTGAGTTTACCGTCATCACCCAGTATCAAGTTGTCCGGAGCCAGATCGCAGTGAATAACCGGTGTCTCCAGGGTATGTAGATAATCAAGAATTTCAAGAATTTGACCGGCCAGCTCCACAACCTGAGCCTCCTGAAGCCCGTCCTCCCCACCTGCCACCAGCTCTCGAATAGTTTGTCCGGGGATGTACTCCATCACCAGATAGGCTCTCGAGCCTTCCACAAAGTGATCAAGATGTCGCACAATGCTTGGATGCTTGATTTTAGACAAAAGAGAAGAAGCATGTTCAAAGCGCAAACGAGCGTCTTGAATAATGCGAACATCAGCATGAGAGGGCAGCACCAGCTCTTTAACCACCACCTGGTCGCAATCCTCATCGCCCGCATTCTGTCGCTCGGCAAGATAGGTAATACCCTGACCTCCGTAGCCAAGGACGGACTTTGTTCTGTACTTTCCATCCCCAATCGTAAACTCCGAATTCTCCTCACCCTGGCTCAAGGATCTCTGCTCACCCGACTCTGCCTCTTCGGGCATGCCGCCCTTCTGCATGAGCCAGAGATCGGTGAATTGAAGATCGCTGGAGACAGCGGTGGTTCGCAAGAACTCTTCATTGAACCTGGCGTTGACACCATAGCGCTCCACCATTCTCAGCACTTTCATCCTGGTGTTTTGATCCGGAATACGATCAAGCTTTATGGAAACACGCTCGGTCTGAGAACGAATCACCAACTCACCGTCCATGGGGTCAGCAAATTCGCCGAGCTTCTCCAGTGCCACATCATGCACCTCCTCGAAAGGGAAAAAGTGCATGCCCTGACCGATACTGGTGGAGTCTACAAACAGAAAATTTGGCGATAGTTTTCGTACTATGGGAATCACAAAAAGAAGCACGAAACTGATGAGCAACCAGATAAAAATCAAAGATTGAAAACCGAAACTTGAGAAGAAGATAGCTGATGCCACCAGAAAAACAATCACTTTGACAAGAGCGGTCTGGAACCACTTAACCGAGCCGAATTCCTTAAAATCAACTTCGTAAGCGCTCTTGTCGATATTGCCCCAACGGTCCCACTTCAATTTCTTCCCTGCTTCATCCTTAAAAGAGTCAGGAAACTCAGATTGCACCCGCGCGATAGTCTTGTTGCCCACAGAACTCAATACTTCCACGTCGGACATCTCTCTATTGAAAGCCAGACTCAATCCCGAAAACAGCAGAACCACCGCCATCCAGCCGGAGAGGTATAGGGTGAAAAAAGCTTTTTTATGCTCCCTAACAAGTTGGAATATAGAATCTTCCAGAGGCGTCTTGGTCTGTTTCACAATTAAATTGCTTGAGTCGCTCGATTGATAGATAAACTTGATCAAGCCTCTCGACTCCAGTGGAATAACATCAGAGTAAGAGAACAAACAGTCTGGCTTCAGTTTCTTCAGCCTGGTCAAAAACTCCCTCAAATCGCTCTCTTCATACTCATCAAGATAGAGAGTCTCTTCCCTGCCTCCTTCAAATTTGAGAGTTATGCCCTCTCGAAATCCATTCAATAGGGATCCGGACTCGCCACCAACCTCCTCCAAACTGCTTAGTGATACTTTCTCCGAAGAGAATGGTCCCACGTACAGTGCATCATCACCGAGGACAATCTTGTTGAGATACTGACCGCCAAGCACTGCGATGTAGATAGGAGGCAAGAAGCAAACCCAAACTGCAGACGGGATTACCGCATTCATTTCAATGCCCAGGGAACTTAGATAAGCGCCCCCGGCAAAACAAATTTGGAAGAGAAGCAAAAGCGGATAGAAGAAGCACAAGGGTGATAGAAGAAGTAGCCATTCTACATTTCTGGCAACAGACTTCTTGCGTAGCACCAGGTTCTTCATCGGTTCATTACCCGGAAGCTTAAGTACTTTCTAAGACCTGAAAAACACATAGGCTACTGTTCTCAAATCCCTGCGGAAGTATCAAATCCACAGGAATCACATACTACTTTTCCAGCCAGATGAGCGCCGCATATGTCGCAACTGGAGTCCATAACCTGGGTCAGCGACTGAGCCTTGCTGACATTCATAACTTTCCAGGAACCGGTGATCCGCCCCATGGTCTCAACATCTTGAGAAGCACCGTTATCAGTGT
>JAUIJG010000579.1 GCA_030431355.1 bacterium | reverse complement strand
AACAGAACTCTTCAGGAGTTAGACGCATTGGAGCAGGGCTTGCCGCCGGATGCCAGAAGGCTTTCTAGAGTACCGGAGCGACCCGGGCAGAGATATGATGTACCACCTGGTCTGGAAGACGCTTTGTTAGATTCCCGCGCGGAGATTGAAACGGGAAGTTAAGCGGAAAAGCTGAGCACACTTGCCTTGTCAAATAGCTAGTCCCCTCCGTGCGTCCGCTTTACTACCTCACGGTGCTATAATCATCGCTAACATAAACTTACCGTCAAGGGGGGCGTATCGAGTCGCCCTTGATCTATTTGAGGACTTCTCTTCTATGACAGCACCGCAAGCCACTGAAATCAGTCTATCCGAAGCCCAGGCGATTGCTAAAGAAGCATATATTTATGCTTTCCCAATGCTGGATAGCTACCGTATTCAGTACGCTTATTTCGTTGACAAGAGCAGTCCGGAATTCAAGGCACCTTTCAATCAGATCAAGAGCATTCCCCGGGTATATACCCCCGAGGACAAAGCGGTGCAGACGCCTAACTCCGACACACCTTATTCGATGCTGGGGATGGACCTGCGCCATGAGCCTCTGGTGCTGACCGTTCCCCCTATAGAAAAAGAACGCTATTTTTCCGTCCAGCTCATCGACCTCTATACTCACAACTTCGACTACATCGGCAGCCGTACCACCGGCAACGGTGGCGGGAATTATCTTGTCGCCGGTCCTGGATGGAAAGGAGAGAAGCCTTCCGGAATTGATAAAGTGATTCAATCCGAAACCGAGCTGGTACTGGCAGTGTACCGAACTCAGCTGATCAATCCTGATGATCTGGAGAATGTAAAAAAGATTCAGTCCGGCTATAAGGTCCAGACTTTGTCAGAGTTTCTTGGAGAGAAAGCACCGGAATCGGTATCAACTGTTGAGTCTATTGACTGGGTAAAACCCCTGTCCCAGGAAGAAGAACAGCGCTCTGCCCATGTCTTCGACACCCTCAATTTCTTGCTCGGCTTCTGTCCCACTGACAAAAGCGAAAAAGAGCTTATGGAGCGATTCGCCAAAATCGGTATCGGTCCCGGACGAAAGCTTGCCGATACCAACAACTCTCCTGAGTTTAGGAAGGCGCTGGAGGCTGGTATCGCCGAAGCCTGGGAAGCTTTGCAAGAGCTTAAAAAAAAGCAGATAGACACGCATAAGATCGCCAGTGGAGACTTGTTCGGCACGCGGGAGTTTTTGAAGAATAACTATCTCTATCGAATGGCTGCCGCCAAACTCGGCATCTTCGGTAATTCCAAAGAAGAAGCTATGTATCCTATCTATACGGTAGACTCAAACGGAGAGCCTCTCGATGGTGCTGCCAACGCTTATAAAATCAGATTCGAGCCGGGCAGTATACCCCCGGTGAACGCCTTCTGGTCTTTGACCATGTATGAGTTGCCCTCGAGCCTGCTGGTTGAGAATCCGATCAATAGATACCTGATAAACTCGGCCATGCTGCCGACTTTGCAATACGATGTGGATGGTGGTCTAACGTTCTTTATACAGAATGAGTCACCAGGTCACAACAATGCTTGCAACTGGCTGCCTTCTCCGAAAGCTCCGTTTATGGTTGTTTTGAGGCTCTATTGGCCCAAAGATTCTGCGACAAGTGGCGAGTGGAAGGTACCTCAGATCGCAAAAGCGAATAGGTATTAGAAAAAACATCAATATTTGTGCTTATGTTCCGTAGAGCCCCTGGGTGATGGCATCGAAGATTTCGCTTCGATGTTGAAGTTACAGAAGATGAAGAACTCTGATCAGTATGGTGGGCGCTATACATATAGACCCCGGGTGCACTTGCCACCGTATGGCGAGTAGAGGGTTGAAGATGGTGGCTCAAATGGTGCGGTAATGCGCCTTAAAAGGGCACAGCAGCTTGTCCGAATCCTTCTGGATAACAGCCTTGAAGTTACCCTGAGTCAATGTAAGCCGGAAGAGATTTGCTTAGAACTCGGTCTCTAAATGTCAGATTCTCTAAGATAGGGCATGTCCTTAATCGGCTCAGTTTCAGGAGATGAAAGCATCACTTCCTGACTGTGTGATCTCTAATCATTCTGAATCTATCAACTATAGTGCAGAAAAGTATCAGAAGTTAAAGTCAAAAAAGAAGTCGATTATGGTTGATGTAATGAAACTGGAGTTTGAGTAAGTGATTCTCTTGGTGAGAAACTGTACTCATATTCATTAGCGGATGACCATCCTCAGCTCTGCTTAGAGTTTTGTCTCTCCATGCGGGTAACAGCACGTCCCATCCCCAGGCAAAACATTCTAGGCTCTGCCTTAACCAGCAAGATGAAAACAATGGAGCAGATGCCCAGAATAGCGTAACC
>JAUIJG010000578.1 GCA_030431355.1 bacterium | reverse complement strand
ATGCATCACACTACCTCGATAAGGTTCCTCTGCTTGGGGTCAACTCTTCAAAATCCTCCAGCTTCGGACACTTCTGTCTTGCCTGTAAGGATAGTTTTGCTGAACTCTTAGAAGGAATTATCGAAGACCGAATTCCCTTCGTCAATTTGCTAAGGCTCAAATTGACAGTTAATGGCGAGGTCTATTCCCAGCGTTCCCTTAACGAGATCCTTGTGGCTCACACAAGTCCTGCCGCCACCAGTCGATATTTTATTGAAGTAGGTGAAATTCAAGAGGAGCACCGTTCTTCCGGCATTCTTGTCGGTGCCCCGGCCGGTTCCACCGGGACCCTTCGCTCTGCCGGAGCGAAAGTGTTGCCCATAGACCATAACCAGTTTCAATTTATGGTCAGGGAACCTAATATGCGCCCGGATGACAACTGGAAGCTAGTCTCCGGTCTCGTGGACGAAGGAAAGGAGCTCACAATTACCTCCCAGATGCGTACCGGAGCAATATTTGTGGATGGTCCCCATATTGTCTATCCATTTGCCCTGGGAGATGAGTTGACGGTGAGCGCCAAAGGCAATGATTTGCTGGCTTTCGTAGACCGGAAAGTGAACGATATATTCTCATAATCTATCCATATAATGTATTTATTCTCTTTAGTGGCATAGTAAAGATGAATGGTTAGAGACGAGCCTTCTTCCCGTGGCAGAAAAAGATCCCAAACAAGATCCAAATCAAAAGCAGGTCAAGAAAGATCTCTCCTTATTCGGTGAAGCCGATCCCCTGGTGGGAACTTTGCTGGAGGGGAGATGGCAGATTGTTGATTTTCTCGGCGAGGGAAGCCTCAGCACCGTTTATCTGGCTAATGCCAAAGATACCGGACGGGGCTACATTCTCAAACATATCAACAAGCACCTGACTGCAGGAGTCAGGAACCACAAAAAATTCATCCAGCGTTTGAATAATCTGGCGGAGAGTTTAAAAGGCAAAAATGTTACCTCCTATGTGGAGATTTTTCTGGACCAGGAAAAGTCTGTCTGGGTGGTGCAAGAAAATATTGATTTTGAAAGTCTGGAGGACCTCCTTTCTAAAAGCGGTCATATTGCCATTGAGCGTACCGCCAATATTTTCAAGCAAGTCTGCAAGGGGCTATTGGAAGGAGAAGCGGCAGGATTTCAGCACCGGGACTTGAAGCCGAGCAATATCATCATCGTCAACGATGAGAAATTCACCGATGACGTGCGTCTCACCGACACCGGCATCGCCCAGGTACTCTCCGAAGAGAGCGCCAATTCCTCCAGCAGCCAGTATATTACTCACACCAACGAAGTGTTCGGTAGCCCTTTGTACTTGAGCCCGGAGCAATGTACTGGCAAACGACTTGATCAACGCTCCGACATCTACTCCCTTGGCTGCGTAATGTACGAGACCCTGGTCGGCAAACCCCCTTTCGTGGGTAAGAACGTTCTGGAGACGGCCTATAAGCATATGAACGAGGCTCCCCGAGAGATAGAACTCGAGGACGCTGACCCCAGATTAGTCTCCCGCTTTCAGACGATTATTTTTAAATGCTTGAACAAGTTACCGGACGAGAGATACCAGTCGGTCTCTCAGCTTCAAAGTGATCTCGAGCTTCTTTTAATGGCTGGAGATGAGGAGTGGAACGAATCTGCTTACGCGTTTCAAGCTATGGCCCCGGTGGGCAGACGCAGATTTGGCTTGTATCCTCTATCTTCCGAATTCATACTGTTTGGCGCGCTTACTCTAATCCTCACTGCGGTGCCGATATTCTGGGTAACCACTAGTTTTGGACATAAAGAAAACAAATATCCACCTCTGGACGAGAAGCTACTATGGGTGGTGCAGAATAAGAATATAGAATCCGAAGTAGAGGGTTTTGAACCCAGAAAACAAGCTGCTCTTGACGCTCTTGATTTTGTTAGAGATGAGCAGGGAGAGAACTCCGAGGAATATGCCAATGCCCTTTCAAGTCTGGTGGAGTTGTTTGCCAATTCCGCTCACTGGAAGGAGGCGGAGGAGAAGACGAGAGAACTTATAAAGGTGACGGAGAAAGTCAAAGGGCAATGGCCGCTGGCTGATTCTTACCGGATACTTGGATATGTTTGTTTCATGCAAAACAAACTGGATGAGGCTGAGAAAGCCAGTCTCAAGACAGTATCCATGATGGATGCCGACAACTTACAGACCGGCTCTAAGATTCAACCCTTGCGTGTTCTTGGTGATATTTATTCTCAAAGGGATGATCTAGATGCCGCCCTTAAAACCTATGAGCGTCTCTATGGACTGACGGAAGGTATAAAAGAAAACCATCCGGGTATTTATCAGGACGCTTGCAGCAAGTTGGCTGACATTC
>JAUIJG010000124.1 GCA_030431355.1 bacterium | reverse complement strand
ATGGCATAGTCTTTAGCCCTGCTGTCATGGGCGCCTCGTTCTACCGAAAAATGACCTAGATGTTGCAACACCCATCCTGCCATACCAGATAATTCATCAAAAGCTTCGCGGTTACACATGGATATAAAACGCTTGCCACATTTGCGAGCAAGCTCTAGACAGATGCGAGGGTCCATTTCATCGGCATGATTTGAAATTAGAATAGCGCCGGAATCAGCAGGAAGGTTCTTCAGATGTTCCAGGTCTTTGTTTGCGATATTCAGTCTGTTGTTCAGGGCAAGCTGCATTCTCACGAATTCTCTTGCCGCCCCTAGGAAAGGTTTGTTTGGAATGGCTTGTAAGAACTGGTGTCTACTATCGTCATTTTCTGGTGGCATTGAAAGGACCTTTAATAAATTGGCTTTTCTGCCGGTGTGGTTTTTATTCTCTTTGCGGTTTGCAAATCCTTGGCGGCCAACTCATCTTTGCCTAAAATTTTGTAGATCTTACTCCGTGATTCATAGGCTGTTCGAGCATAGTCAGGTTCATATTCTATGGCCTTATTGAAGTCGTTGAGAGCTTCTTTATATTTTTTGAGAGCGGCGTAGGAATCTCCTCTTTTCCTCAGCAACTCATCTTCGTATGGATTTGCTTTTAACAATTGATTGAGGTCTTTTATGGCTTCTTTGTGCCGGCCCATCTTCTTTAAGAGGTCAATTCTGAGGTTAAGAGCTATCGGCATCACTCGAACAGCGGCTTTACCGTTGTCATAGAGGGCTGCTTTCCTATAATCTTCCAGGGCTTCTTCATTTTTGCCCATACCCTCGTATAACTGTCCACGGTGCGCGTATATTCGCGAATAACGAGGATTGACCTTGAGCAGGTGATTGTAGTCTTCGACGGCTTTCTCATTTTGACCCATGCTGCAATAGAGACCTGCGCGCACCCGGTAGAGATGCTTCGGATCTTCAGTCAGAGAAATACCTTTAGTGAGAGCTGCCACAGCCTTTTCTGGCTTGCCGATTTTGTCGTACATTCTTGAGATCAGATTGTAGGTGTCATCGGAAGTGGTGCCCAGTTCTATGGCCTTTTCCAGGTCTGCAAGAAGGGTTTTGTCGTCTCCTTCCAGGGAATCATAACGAGCTTTTGCCCTTAGCGTATAGGCTTCAGCGCAGTTCGGATTGAGTTCTATTGTTTCAGTGGCCAGCAAGATAGCGCTATTGTAGTCGTCGGCAAAATAAGCTTTCTTTGTCGCTCTTCTGTAATCCTGCCACTTATCTCTTTTCGGAGACGGTTTCAGATAGAGCTTCTTCGCCTCTTTAAGAGTTCTCTTGGGATTATCGAATAGAAACTTGTCCGCTGAATCCTGGCTGATCAGCCTATCCGGTTTTTTCTCTTTCTTCTTGACTGATTTGTCCGGTCGGTCCTCCTGACCACAGGAAGTTATGCAAGTGGTCAGGCAGGCGACGAGAACCAGGCATATAAACAGCCTGGTTTTGATCGTTTTTGTCTTGATTTCAGTGGTCTTGCTTAAATTGCTCGAATTCATTTCAAGTCTACTAATTTCCCTTCGCAGTAGATCCTATCATTGTGGGAACGAGAAAGTGCTGCCTGGTCAATTTGTTTTTGAGGCTTTCTTTCTTTCGGCGTGGTAGATTATTGTCAGATGAAGTCGGAGGCAGCATCGACAGTGCTGAGAGTCACTTTAGCGTTTTTTTTCCTACTACTAGCCGGTCTCTGGTCCGCATCAGAGGCTCAGTCGGTTCATGATCATTCGCCTTCGAGGGGTTATCTAAGGGGCGAACAATTGCCCGGGAGAATGCCTGGAAATCAGCCTGCTTACTTGCAACCGGGCGGGGACAGGAGAGGCGCCGGTAGAGTTCAAAATATGGGTGGCAATAGAGGCTGTATAGGACAGCATGCTAAATTGCCCAGCGGGCAGAATCATAGAGCCCACGGGCGTCTTCAAATGCTGGGTAAACTAGAGAGTATTTTGAGCTATATTTCTAATGGCGTATTGATGATCGGTTGTGGAGTAGGTGTTCCGGCAATGCTTTTCGGATTTATCCAGATGGCAACCGGCGCAAGCGATGGAATAGTGAAAGTGTTGCTCGGATTGTCTGGAATAGTAGGAGGTCTGGCGACCCCCTACTGCGTCAACTGGCTCTTTAATTTTGCTGTCGATAACAGCTTGTTTTAGAGTAAATCTGTGAGTCCGTTCTGCTTCAGAAACTCTTCAAATAGAACTCTTAGATTTTGATTGTCTTGAAAGTCTATCTGATTGAACTCTTCTATTTTTGACTCTTCCCAGTAGGCTCTCTGGCTTGCTATTTTTGTGCCCGATTGATTGTAATACTGGGTATAGCTGTCGGCTTTAAGCTTGCCGGGCGCTTTTAGTTTGAATATGTCGATCTGGTCACCCTGCTGAACTTTCACTATTTGATTGTTGGACTTGTTCACGCTCCAGGCGGTCCAGATAGTTCTAACTTTGACAGTGTTTTTGTCAATCTCCTCACAGCTTTCATCCGAGGCAAAAAAGTAACTGAGCAAATTCGGTCTTTCCGTGATGATCCTGCGGGGTACTTTTACCCAGTGCCATATATCTTTCCGGGCATCAACTTGATGACCGAAATGTCTTATCCTGTGATCAGCTACTGAGACCACGGCCATACCCATGACTCGTTTTTTTATCCTCTTACGCTGCCAGGTACCTGCGAGCCAATCTGGAATTTTAAACCACTTGCTCGACGACATCGCCTGGAGATAACTATCGTCAAAAGTGGCTCCCGCTCTAAGTTCTTCCGGCACCGCCGGTAATACTTTCTTGTGTTCTATCGTGGCGCTCAGAGTCTTGCCATAAAGCGGCTGGCTCTGTGTTGAAAGTACCAGGAGCGCAAGCAATAGGGTTACTATAGATTTATCCATGTTTCCAAATTGAGGTGAACACATTGGGAAGTATGACCAGAGAGAGCAGGGTAATTATCACAACCGCACAGATATTTAGCCAGAGTCCGGCTCTTATCATCTGTCTCATGGTCACCTCGCCCGAGCCGAAGACGATGGCGTTCGGTGGTGTCGCCACCGGCATCATGAAAGCGCAACTGGAAGAGATGGCGGCAGGGAAAATAAGATAGTACGGATGCAGACCGAATCCGGGAGCTACGGCAGCCAGTACCGGCAAAAGTGCAGCCGTGGTGGCTGTGTTTGAGGTCAGCTCTGTCAAAAATAAAACGGTCGCCGTTACTCCTAGAATATGACAAAAACTGGGCATACCGGCCAGATGATGGGCTTGACTGCCGATGAACTCCGCCACCCCATTACTTTGCACGCAAGAAGCCAGACTCAAACCGCCACCGAAGAGAATCAAAATTCCCCAGGGTAGCTCGTTGGCTGTTTTCCATTCCATTGTGAAGATACGCTCCTTCAAGTCCACAGGAATGACGAAGAGGAGAATTGCTCCCGCCATTGCTATACCCGCGTCAGTAAGTCCTTGAAATGGAAAGAACTGTGTTCCGGCGATGGTCAAGGGAAGATCTTTCAACAGGGGCCTGGTCAACCACAAAGAAGCCGTGGTCAAAAAGACAATAATGGTGGTCCATTCTCCCCGGTTCACCGGACCCAACTCCATTAACTCGTCTCTTATATATCTGGCTCCACCTTTGATTCCATCCCCGTTTAACTTGAAGAGAATCTTGGTCAAGAGGATCCAAGTCAAGGGCAGCAGTACAACGGAAAGCGGCATGGCCACTTCCATCCATTCTACAAAGCTCACCTCCCTTCTATATGGGGCAGCGATGGACTCCTCTATGAAGCCTACCAGTAGCGCATTTGGTGCCGAGCCGATAATAGTGGATATGCCTCCTATAGACGAAGCGTAGGCAAGACCCAGGAGCAAGCAGACCGCAAAGTTTTTCGAGTCGGACTCCGATCTGGGATTATCTTCTGATTTGCGACGCATCAGGTCAATGACAGAGATTGCAATCGGAAGCATCATTGTGGTGGTGGCGGTGTTTGAAACAAAAGCGCTTAGAACGGCGGAGACCAGCATGAATCCACCGATCATATTTCCTGGTTTGGTGCCGACAATACTGAGAGTAATCAAAGCTACTCTTTTGTCCATGCCCCACTTTCGCATAGAAAGCGCTATGAGAAAGCCCCCCATGAAAAGGAAAATGAGAGGATGCGCGTATGGAGCGGCTGCGGCCTCCATGGAGGTGGCTCCCAGAATTGGCAAAAGAACAAGTGGTAAGAGGGCAGTGGCTGAGATGTCAATCGCTTCCGTGAACCACCATATTCCCATCCAGATCAAAACAGACATGGTAATTCTTCCGGAATGAGCAAACTCTACGATCTGGTGATTGGCATCTTTGTACTCAAGGGGGAGAAGGAAATAAGCTAGCAAAGCAAGGCAGGGCCCGGCGATAAGCCCGGCCGCTTGTATTGTTGTTCTGGGGTCTGGATTCCTGGTTTCGCTCATTTTTAGTTAAGCTGATAAACCAGGTCATTGTAACTGACAGTGAAGCAAAATTGATGCTTGGGTCTCCGCTCCGATAAAGCATTTGGGATGTCATGTCTATGACTTTTTGGATTGCATAATTAAAGGGTATAAGAAGAGCGGATGTAGACCAGCGATTTATTCATATGAGGAAGTGTTGTCAATGGCTTTGTTTTGTTTTGCCTGTCATAGAAGTTTTGCCGAAGCTTCTGAGGTCTGCCCCCATGATTCCTATGCTCTAGCCGAAGCCAACATGGAGTTTCCTCCATCGATGACGGTAGCATCGCATAATCTGGAGTTTCAGAGTTGTGTCTTTCCCGGTGAGCATATCCGAATTTATAAGACTATCGATAAAGATTCCGGTAAAACCCTTTTGTTGGAAACCTATGCCTCGCAGATAATAGATTCCGGCCAGTTTGAGTCGCATCTTGGTAGACGATCACAGCTATCCAATGACCAGATCGCTCCCTGCCTCGCATATGGTGCCCTGGAGAGCGGTATTCACTATGTACTCTCCGAGTTGCCCCATGGTGTTTCGATGGCAGAGCGTATGGAGCAGCATGGTGAGATGAAGGCTGACAAGGTTGTTCACTTGTTCAATCAGATGCTTGGCATTATGAATGATCTGAAGTCTTCCGGAATTTTTCACGGCAATGTGATGCCGGCATCCTGCATTTTTGTCGATGATCCTAAGATCCCCGACAAATTGATCCTTACTTCGATGGCATTGCCAGGCAGCTGTTTTGTAAACCTGAGTGGACCGGTGGCCGAAAATGTGAGTCCACTTTATTTGAGCCCGGAGCGGGTGGAAGGGCAGAGTGCTTCTGAGTTGTCAGAAATTTATTCCGTCGGTGCTCTCATGTACGAAGCCTTAACAGGTCTGCCCGCTTATAGCGGCAAGTCGCTGGAGGAGTTACATAGCAAACATCTTCAGGAACAACTGTTGCCATTGCGCGGAGTGGCTCCTGAGCTTGCCATTCCTCCCATGTTGGACAATCTTACAATCAGAGCCCTCAATAAAGATCCCCGGGGAAGATACACCTCTTTTGAGGTTATGCAGAAAGAGATTTTGTACGCTGCCAAAGAGTCCAGGATCTATTTGCCCGCAGGAGCAAACACCAAGTATTCACCCTCGGTGTTCACCGAGCAATCGAGTGAAGCTCCCGAAGTGCATGAGGAGGAGCAAGATCTTGAAGCCAAAAGAGTGGCCGAGGAAGCCGCTAAAGTAAAAGAAGAAGAACGAAAAATTGATGAGGAGATCCAGGGCAAGGTAAAAGACCTGAGTAAGTCATTTTCCATGCTTGCTGTGGTGGCGGCAGTGGTGGTTATCGGTGCTGTCTCAATCTTGTTTTATCAAGGCAGTGACGAAGACAAAGGTCCGTTGTGGGTCAAGCTCATGTGGGAGCAACAAATGTCTTCTGCCGACAGCGCTCTCAAGAGCAAGAATTATGAGAGTGCCGTGACTTCTTACGAACAGGCATTGAAAACGACCGATTCCATCAAAGACAATGATGAAAGAGCGGTTAAGTCACTGACCGGATTGTTAAAAGCCTATGAGGGCAAAGGCGACAAAGCCAATGTCGAACAGATGAGAAAGCGCCTTGAAGAGATTGAACAGTCACACCTGAGAACCATAGAAAAGGAATAGGTTGCTATTTCCATTCTCTTTTCTGTTCTATTCCATCTCTTTTACATGGGGACGTTTTCCAGTAAACAGAAAATCTGTTGTCACATATTCTTCGCGGAATCGCTGACTATTCCAGGATGTGTCCAGGTAGACTCTCGGATCAAGATACCATTCATTGTCGGCAACCATGGCAAATTTTGCCAGGGTATCGGCCATATCTGAGAAAACCAGCTTTTTCTCACTGAGGGGAAACTGTTTGCAGAGACGATTCGTTCCCACTGCGCTCAGGTTCGGGCAGCCTCTGACGTCAAGGAACCATAAGTTCTTGAGCTTAAGCAATTTTGGAATACTTCCGTCTGTTATCAAATTGTCGGATAGATCCAACATGGTTAAATGTGGATTGAAAGCTTTCGGCATTTTTTTATCGTCGATTTTTAAATCTTTTAGTCCGATGAAGGAGAGTCCATCATGTTTTTGGATCCCGGCTATGCCTACTTCGGTGATTTTGGTGCCGCCCATTCTCACTGATACAAGCTTCTTTAACTTGAGTAACTCGGGAACAGTTTTGTCTGTGATGTTCGGCGATTTAGATATATAGAGCATTCTGATATTTCCAAGCTCGCTAATCACTTCCATGTCTTTGTCCGACACATTCGTGTCTCTCAATGATAGAACCACCAGGTTTTCTAGTCCACCAAGCTCTTTGAAGCCTTTTGAGCTGATTTTGTGGCAGCCTTCCAATAAGAGCGACTGCAATCCTGTTATTTTGCCTATGTGAATCATGGCATCATCACCGATACCAGTGTTGCGCATGTCCAGCACTTTGATCGGCAATGTTTCCAGGTACTTTAGCTGCTTATCAGTGACTACGGCATTCTTTAAGTCCATGCGTTCCGGCTTCACTAACTTCAAAGCATCTAGCTGATCATCGTCTACTTTGCCTTCAAGGCTAAAAAACAGATTGTCGTTAATTCGCTTTCGTCTGATTCCGTATTTCTTCAGGGTGCTACTTAACTCATTTTCGTTCGAGTCTGCTTTAGGCGCATCCTGTCTGGTCGAGAGAAGGGCATAGATGGGAAATGCCAGAAAAACAAGAAGCAGGATCAAAACCAAGGATGTTTCAACAACTCTTCTTTTGCCGACCGGATCTTTTTCTTGATTCACAGGCTCTGGAGAATCTTCGCCTTCTTCATCACCCTGGATTGATAATAGCTCCTCTTGAATCCTGCTTAAGTACTCTGCCAATTCAGCCATGGACTGAGGCCTGTCGGCAGGAGATTTCTCAAGCGTTTTCCTGACAAGCGATTCGAGTGCCTCGGGGATATCTATTTGAGCAGAGACCTGCTTCATCTCAGGAGCTGGTGAATTGATTTGCATGTTCACCGTCTCAACCAGGTTCTTCCCCCGGAAAGGAGGTTTTCCAGTCAGAGCTTTGAACATTAGACATCCCATCGAATAGATGTCACTTCTTTGATCGGCATCTTCGTTTTTTGCCTGCTCCGGACTTATATATGCTGGAGTGCCTACAATGAAGCCTGACCGAGTGATTGAGTCGTCCTCCAGATCGGAAATTTTAGCGATTCCGAAGTCAAATATCTTTACTCTGGTATTGCCATAGGTGTCATCGGTGACAAGAACATTCTCCGGTTTTAAGTCCCGGTGAAGAGTATTCCTCTCATGGGCGTAGTTCATAGCGTTGGCAATTTGAATGAATATCGGCAGGACTTCCTCCGCCGACAGCGAACCCTGGTCTTCGATCACCCGCGATAGCTCTCGCCCCTGGACATATTCCATGGCAAGTAGGGGAATGTTGTCATCAGTGATGATGAAATCATAGACTTCTATGATTCCTGAGTGCTGGAGCTGACAAATAGCCTTTGCTTCTCTATGCAACCTTACTAGATGCTCGTCTTTGAGCTTATCCGGCTTCAAAACTTTGAGCGCCAGAACACGTTTTAGCAGTAGATCTTTGGCGGTGTAAACAGAGCTTATTCCACCGGAGCCTATTTTTTCCAGGATCTCATAGCGGTCATTGATAACCTGCCTGGGTTTAAATTCAAAGCCTTTATCCTGGGACATTGTCTAATCCGTTATCCTGCAATGTCTTAGCTGGTGGTGCCATACATGGTTTCCAATCCTTCCAGTACATTTTCCTCAAAATTGGATATCTCTATTCCTCTTTTGTTGAAGACAAATGAAGGCTTCTCGTAAAAAACAACTCGCATGGGAGAGATGGAGATTCGCCCTGCTCCTGTTATGACATCTTCCAGTTTGTAGATCGGTATGGAGTACTTGGGACCGAAATTGACCATGTCATCCAGGTAGGAAAAGGTCACCGTCGGCTGGGACTTGAGAAATTTTTGTAGGGTCATTTTTGAGTCGATTTCTCCGATCTCCATTCCTCGAAGCCATCTGGAAGCCCGCCGAAATACTTTTGGAAACATTACCGGACCGCGGTCTTTGTCCCGGTCGAACTTTCTATCGCTGTAGCGAAATTTGAGCTTGAGCTGGGACTTTCTTACTTCATTGGTGAGATGACGCCAGATTCCTCTTTTGTATCTACTCGCCTGATTGGAGAGATGGGCGAAGTACTCAAGCTCTTCGAACTGCATTGTAGAATAAAAGGTGGGAAAGGCCAGACCGTTATTGATCAGCCATTCATTTATGTTCAGATCGAAGCTGTCGCCGTGCTCATTGAGGGTAAAGGCGTAGCCTATGGCCCGGCCGTAAGCGTCAAACAGGTCACTGGGTCTATCTATATAAGACCAGATTTCAACATCGATTTTTTTGTTCGGTCCGCCGAGAGCCGACAGAAGATCCACTGTGGCGGTTTTGCCGAAGTATTGCCGGTAGTGCAGGGTGAGGGCATCGCTGTCTTCGAACTCCACCGGATAATGAAGCTCCGGGGCATCCACCCCTTGCAACCTGATATCGACTATCCCTTTGTCAGAAACCAGAGGGCGTTTCTCATCGTCCACTAAACAATAGGCATCATCAAAGACTTTGGTCTTCCTTAACTTGCTGTTGCTATGCGGCACACCGTAGTAAAAGCCACCGTTGGTAATGTCAAGCTTGATGGTATCGGCATCGCTGGTCCCCTCCGGCCAGAAGCGCTTTGTATTTAGTGTTCCTGCAATAACCACAAGGTATCTCATCCGATTTTTTCCTATTCTAGATTCAAGGGGATGCCTGAAATGGGTAAGCTAAGATGCTGGGCGAGATCATCCATTCCCGAACCTCCCCGGCGCTTTAATAGATTCATGATCGCATCAAAAGTCTCCTGGTCTTCGCATTTGAAAGCCGCATACAGGAAAGCTTTCAGGTGGATGACGCTTCTATTTGGTGCTTCCCCGAAAGCTTTATAGGCGTCTAAAAGTCTTCGGTAATCCAAAATGGCAAGGTCTGGCTTCCCTAAAGTTTCAAGCAGTCTCGCTCTCAGCATGAGAAAGTCTATGTTATATCCGTACCGGTCCAGGAATTTGTCGAGTAGTTTTATCGCTTCTTCGCCTCGACCCAGTCGGGTTAAAATGTTGGCTTTTCGAAGCACCAGATAACTATCGACTCCATTCCAGTTTCTTGGATAGGTTAGCAACTCGTTAATTGGCCCTAGAGCTTCTTTGTATCTCTCCAGGCGAAGGAGCATATCCACTTCGCTGCGTAAGAGGTTGTATCGACGATTCTTATTTTTGTTCGTCTGGGGCAGAACCGCCAGAGCCTTGCGCACATAGACAATCGCTTTCTCGAATTCATGTTGTCCTTCAAAATATTTGGCTATGTCTCGGTAGTTGTCGGACTGGGCGACAGCGCTTCCATTTTTACTGCTGTTGGCGATTCTTGTATAGACTTCCGCGGCTTTCTCTAACTCTCCCCGGGATAGATAAAACCGGGCCAGATCTTTGAGGGCAGACACAGGATGCTTGGAGAGCATGATCTGGACTTCTCTAGCCAGCACAGAGATTTGCGGAAAGGTGCTGGCAGTCGCTTTCGCTAAATTCTCGGGAATGTAGGACAATTTATTCGGAATAGCGAGAACCGGCAGAGCCACCACGCATGCGGTAAGAATCGCTAGTTGCAGGCTTACTTTCCATGCCCTTGTAGACTCTACTTTTCTGAAAAGCAACCAACCCAAGAAGGACGCCACTATCAGCGGCACTGCTACTGAGTGAATCAAAATGCCGATGGTGTTGAGCGGGTGCATGAAATCCAGGGGCAGTATTTTGTGTAACAGCTCATAGAGTAAAAAGGGTGAAAGTGAAAGTCCTGCGACTCCGGTGGTGGTGGCAAGGAGCATCTGCCACCAATTGGCGCCGGATGACTTTCCTAGTTTAATCTCCTTGAATTTTTCATAACCCACCAACATGAGTGCGGACATGCCCGGTAGAAGAATAGCCAGGGCGACAAAGTTTAGAAGAGTACCGGTTACTCTGTCGCCGATAAGGGTCATGGTGGCCACTAGTCCATAGACAAAACAACCAAGCAAAACAGGAAAGGCGATCAGCAACTGCCTTCTTGTGAATGCCGGCTTTGCTTTTGAACGCACGGAGTAATTGGGAATTGCTTTTCCTGTCTCTATTTTCTCCAGATCTTCTTTTAGATCCCGGGCGGAAGGATATCTATCTTCCATCTCCTTGGAGAGGCATTTCAAGGTCACTGTTTCAAGCTGTTTCTGCTTCTTTGAACGTTTGAATTCCTTGGCGAAGCCATCCACGTCATCGTTGATATGCTTGACCACAAGCTGAATCGGATTGGAGCCGGCAAAAGGTGGTTGACCTGTCAGGGTTTCATACATCGAGCAACCGAGAGAGTAAACGTCGGACTCCTTTTTAAGCATGAATCCGAGACATTGTTCGGGACTCATATAGTGCGGGCTGCCGAAGACCTCTCCTGTCTGGGTGAGGTCATGGGTCTCCCTTGCCGTGTTGTCCATCACCTTGGCGATGCCGAAGTCGACTATCCTTGCCGTCTCATGCCCGTCAGATTCCGAAGTTAGAATTATGTTGGTCGGTTTTATGTCCCTGTGAATCACCCCGTTTTCATGGGCATGGTCCAGGGCGTCGCAGATTTGAATGAATATGTTCAGGGTTCTGTCTGTGGATAGAGCCCCTTCCTCATCGATGACCTGGGCGAGGCTCTTACCTTCCAGGTAGTCCATAACCAGATATGGTTCGCCGTCAACGGTCATTCCCTGGTTGTAGACGGAGACAAGATTAGGATGGTTGAGCTTCCTTGCCGACTCGGTCTCCTGCTCGAACCGTTTCTTAGCTACGTTATCCGCGGTAAGCTCCTTTTGCAGGACTTTCACCGCAAGTATTCTGTCCAGTTCCAGGTCTTTTACCTTATAGACAGCGCCCATTCCGCCTTTCCCAATTAGAGAGAGCACTTCGAATCGTTCGTCTATGAAGGGCAAGGACTCAGACGCCGCTGTGGCAGCCGACTGAGAATCCGCGTCAACATTTGTAGTCGACTCAGCTTCTGTATCAGAACCTACTTTCAGTTCTGTCTTCTCTTTTTCCGGAACCTTTTCCATGAATCAAGACTATAGGGTCTACTTATTGTTTATTCCCTTATTAGATCTCAAGAATCCATGGATTCTTATATATTATGGGACTCTCGTCTCAAGGTTCTTGTGGCTAGCTCTCCAAATCGCTCAGGGCTGCGGCAACCACGGCGGTTCCTGTACTGCCGGAGGAGCTTTTGGCGGCCACCGAGTCTTTTGCCACAAAGCACTTGTAGACATCTTCGTCGAATTTGTCACATATGGCTTGAAATTGCTTGAGGCTGTATTTGTTGAGGGGTGTGTTCTCGGCATCGGATCCCTTGGCCAGTTCAGAGACCATGGAATGCGCTTGTCTGAAGGGCACTCCTTTTTTAACCAGCATCTCAAGCAAGTCTGTGGCGAAGAGTCCTGGATCACTTACCGCCTCGTCCAGAGAACTTTTATTCACTTCCAGATGCTCGAAGCTCAGTGCCATAACTTCCAGGGCAGTTTGAATCAGTTCCGAGATTCTCGCCACTCCTGGTTTTGTATCCTGCAGATCGCGGTTGTAGCCCTGGGGCAAGCCTTTGAGAATCGTCACCACGCTCACAAGTTCTCCCAGTGCGATTCCGCACTTCGAACGGACTAGTTCGATGCCGTCGGGATTTTTTTTCTGGGGCATGAGACTGGAGGCGGTGGTCAGATTGTCCGGCAATTTTATGAAATTGAATTCCGCCGTCATCCAGGTGATAAGGGTTTCGGCCATCTGGGAGAGATGCACCGAGATTACTGTCATGGCATAGTGAATGTCCATGACGAAATCTCTGTCAAGAACAGCGTCTATGGAGTTTTTGAAACTGCTTTTGAATCCGAGCTCTCGGGTGGTGAGTGAGATATCGATAGGTAGGCTGGTGCCCGCAAGGGCGCAAGCCCCTAGAGGCGATACCGAGGCTCGTTCTATTACTTCATCCAATCTCGCCCTGTCCCTTTCCAGCATTTCATAGAAGGCCAGGAGGGAATGGGAGAAGTGCACCGGTTGCGCCCTTTGCATATGAGTATAACCGGGAAGGATTGCGTCCTTATTTGCTCTAGCACTGAGGGCGATGGCGCTCTTCAACCGCTCTACTTTCTGTTTGAGCTTTTCTGCTTCCAGGACGACG
>JAUIJG010000577.1 GCA_030431355.1 bacterium | reverse complement strand
TGCTCTTATTACCGACCATTGGATATGAATCGATTTTAGCAGAGGATGGGACTCCCTCTGGGGCAATAAGCTTTAACTAGATTTACCTTGGGTCATAGAAGGTATTCAGAAACGACAGATCTTGGCATAACAAGTAGTAGAGAGTTATTGAGTTAGAAGTATTGCTCCCAGAAAATCTATCTTCTTCAGAAAATCAAGAGAAAGAGGCAAAGAGCAATTCGCCCTCCACCGCTGGATTTGTCATGGAAAGGCGTCGCTACCACCTTAAGGAGGCGGAGCTTGATTCCAATACCACTTCAAGCTTGAAGCGTTTTCAGAAACATATTTCTACTTCCATAAAAGCAGGCAAGAAGACTGGAAGACAATTTACCATCGCCAGGATAGCCATCCTCGAAATCGGCAATCTCTCCGAGAGTTCTGAGTTCGGTCTTGCCAAAAGCCTGGATGCCCACTGCAAGGAGCACATAGTAGGTCAACTGCGAAAGTCCGACCGATTGTTCTCTAATATGCTTGGTGAATATCTGGTGTTGATGCCGAACACCGATTTAGATATCTGTAAAAAAGCTGTGACAAGAATAGCCGAGTCTCTGGCTGATTCAACCTTTCAGAAGGGACCATTCACCATTTGTCCAAGTTCTAAAGCTTCTTATGTTACCTGGACCCAGAGCAGTGAGTTATCCGCGACCGAACTAATCTCTTCTCTTGGGTACGGCCCCCCGGCCGAAGACCAGGAGGAAGACAGCCTTGAGACCGAGAGCAATGGTATCGTCAAACTCTTCACCGGTGATTTTTCAGGCTGGTTTTCACGATATGAACTTGAGCCGGACTTTGACACGGTTAAATCTGTCGAGGATAGCGAGCTTGACCTGCTTAATTATGTGGGACGCGATACATGGAGCAGTGGGCGTGTGGTGCTCATGCGTGTGCTCTACCATCCGGAAGGCAAATTGCGAATCTCCCCGGAGACAAAACATTCAATCTTGCAATTTCTCAGGCAGGTGCAGTCCCTGGGTAACGCCACTGTGGTCAGCTCAGGACTCCTGGATTTCCATATCCATGATAATCGAATCTACCTGGTAAATACCGTGCCCGAGTTTGTCGATGATCTGACTCTTTTGAAGCTGCCGGTTTTCTCCCAATTGAAAGTTGAAGGGCAAAGTCCCATATCGTTTCGTCATGTCCTGCTCAAACTCTGCGGATCAATAGCTTATCTGAAATCTCTGGTTCCACCTGTCGCTCTCGATCGCTTTTCCAGCCTGGTTATTCTTGTGGCCGGGGCGGAAGTACCGGAGGGGGTTCATCTGCTCAACCATGAACTTCCGACCTTGCTCAGATTGATATCAGGGGAGGATCAGGACCTTTTCAGGCAATGGCGGGATGCCGACACTAAATTAAAGAGCCATTCAACCCTGGAGCTTGGCTACAGCAAGGCGGTGGAAGAGTTCTTGCGGTTTGTTATTCGGCTTTCGGAAAAATTAGAAGCGAATCCGGCGCTGGCTGATGAAGCCCGGGAGACTGAGAGTATTATTCGAAGACTCATTCAAGTTGAGAGCCAAGGGGAACCTGATGGCAGCCATGCCCCGGGTCTTACCAAGTATAATAACTTCTCCAAATTGAAGGAGCTCTTCAAGAGCTGAATAGTTTCATGCTTGATTTTTCAAAACTGCTGGATCAAATTGAGCAGGTAGGAATTGATTCTCTGAAGGAGGAAAATGACCGACCTGTTTTGGAAACCGCACTAGGCGTTTTTGACGATGCCTCCATGTCCAGTCAGGCTTTTGCCGATTCCATGACTGTCAACGCACCCTATGTTCTCTGGCCCGTGGCCGGTCTTGTCACCCCCTTCGCTCCCGCTTCTTTTTCGGATATTGAAGGCGGTATCGCGAATTATTCGGTGGTAGCGGTGGACGGCTCCCAGATCATGCCCAGCCACCACGAGGTCCACAACTGTTATCTCTTAAATGTAGGCTCTGCCCTGATCACTTATGGTAAGGCTGCTTTACCTGAGCTTATAAGTTCTCCCAGGCTTTTCCATCGTCCTGAGGATCTCTATCCCCTGGTCGACCGTAGACGAATACATATAGATGAACTCTACGTCTCTCTTGAGAGAACCGTCTTTGAGCTTGAGGTGCTGGCTCAGAAAGCTATTTTCGCCCGAGAGAGAAAGCTTCCGGTAATTGCCTTATATGATGGTTCGCTTATTCCCTGGTCCCTGGACAAGATGTCCGAGGGTTACCAGGAGAGTTTTGTCTCTCGCATTGAAAATCCGATTAAAAGATTGAAGCAGGAGAGGATTCCTTTAATAGGATATGTATCTCATAGCCGCAGCTCCGACGTGGTCAATATGCTGAGGACTTACATATGTCCC
>JAUIJG010000123.1 GCA_030431355.1 bacterium | reverse complement strand
CCAGACCTTTCAAGAGTCCGTTGGTCAAGCCTATTGCAATACCAGGAATGGTGGCTACCGTGTATTGAATAGCATCGGGTTCATTGCCAGAGCTAAATTCTGTGGCGCAACTTTCTATTCCCTGGATGGTCTCTTCCGGAATGGTTCGCATTGCCGCCACCGGTGTCCCTATGGTTATTCCGGATGCAGCTCCCAGGGTTCTGTAAGTCAGCTCCACGGGATTTGAGATCTCGCTCAGATCTTTCGCCTGCACCGGCGACTGTGTTGCGGTCGCAACAAAGAGGGCGGCCAAAAGACCGCTTGTAATCAGTTTTTTCATTATCATTGCCTCGATAAACGCTGTCTCTGGCATTTCGCCAACTGTGCCATCATAAGGCCGACTTCGGGAGGTTGATCTCTTCCCTCAACACTATTTGAATTGTTGGAAGGGCTGATTTATATCTCTTCCAGAATAAGCCCTTTGGTCTCTTTCCCCAGAATCAGCACGGCAAGAGCGGCAACAGCGAAGCAAGCCGCTGCCAGAGCGAATACTCCGGACTGCCCGACATTGCTTACTAAAATGCCGACGACCATGGGGCCTATTAATGCGCCGATTCGACCGATTGAGCTGGCGAATCCGGAGCCCGTGGCCCGGGCATGAGTAGGATAAAGTTCCGGAGTGTAAGCATAAAGAACCGACCACATTCCGAACATGAAAAACTGCATTGCCAGCCCAAAACCGACTATCACGGGGATACTATCGGCGGTGCCATAAAAATATGCCATCACGGCGCTGCCCAGTAGCGTTGCTATCATAACCGGCTTACGACCCCATGCTTCAACAAGAATGGCGGCGCTAACAAATCCCGGAATTCCGGCTAGTGAGATCAGGGTGATGTAATTGGTCGACTTGGCCATGGTGAAGCCTTTCTGTTCCAGTAAGGCACCCAGCCAGGTGGTGAGTCCGTAATATCCTAATAGTGCGAAGAACCAGAGCGTCCAGACCATTATCGTTCTCTTTCTGTATTCGCCTTTGAACAGTTGTATAAAAGGATGCGCTTTCATCTCTTTCTCTTTAGCAAGAGAACTTTCCAAGCTGCTCTTTTCCGTGCTATCGGGTTCTGGAAGTTTGTCTGTTTTGAGAGCTTTTTTGACATTGGCTTCAATCTTTTCCATCACTGCCTCGGCTTCTTTGTGCTTGCCGGTTTCGGCAAGCCAGCGGGGAGACTCCGGTACTATTCGGCGAATGACGAGGACAATCAGGGCTGGTATCGCTTCGGCGATGAAAGCTCCTCGCCAGCCCCAAACAGGCAGGATAAAGTGAGCCAGCACCCCTGCCGCTATGAATCCCACCGGCCAGGCACCCTCTAACAAAGCGACATAAGTCCCTCTTTTCTTAGCCGGGATATATTCGCAGACCAGGGACTGACCGACAGGAAGTTCCATGGCCATGCCTATGCCCAGAAGAACTCTAAGAATCATCAAGGTTTGAATATCCGGGGCGAAGGCGCAAGCCAGGGAGCTTAACCCCCAGATAACAATGCTCCATCGAAAAACCACGCAACGCCCGAAGCGGTCGGCCAGCAATCCGGATAGACCGGCTCCTATAAACATGCCGAGAAAACTCATGCTGGCAAGGGCCCCTGCCTGATCCGCTCCCAGGGCAAACTCTTTTTTGATGGAAGATAAGATGAAAGTCATGGTCGCCACGTCCACGCAGTCGAAGAACCAGGCGCTGGCTATCACGGCAAAGATGGCACGTTGGTAGCCTGTTATCGGCAGTCTTTCCAGGCGCTGGCTGATTGTGGCAGTGGAAGTCATCAGTGGATTTTACTTCAGACGTTCCTCCAATTCCAGGGAAAACCCGGTCATCAATTCAGGCATTGGGTAGCCGAAAACCAGGTCGATTTGCAATAGGCTGGTATCAAGCTCGAGAAATTCTAGGACTCGACACAATTGGACCGGGCTGGAGAAGCAATAATGGAAAACGACAATAAGAAGATTGCGATTTTGCTGGTTATGGGGTTCCTCCTGACCATGGCGGTCGGGGAGTTAAGAGCCCAGGGAAGCAAGACCGACAAAAATGAAAAAGTAGTGGATCAAAAAAAGACTCGTCCCCGGATGGATCTTGCCTTTTGTATTGATACCACCGGCTCCATGCAAGGGGAGTTGGACATGGTAAAAAGCCGGGTGAAAGAACTTGTCGCTCAGCTCGCTTCCGGCAATCCCTCCCCTGACATCCGGGTCGGCATGGTAGCCTTCCGGGATCGGGGTGATGTTTACGTGGTGAAAAACTATCCTTTTACCGACGATATTGATCAATTTGTAAAAGACATAAACGAACTTCGCGCCGGCGGTGGCGGAGATGGTCCCGAAGCTGTTTGTGAAGCTTTACACGCGGCAGTTAACGATCTTGAATGGGATGCCTCCGCTAAAACATCAAAGTTGATGTTTTTAATCGGTGATGCCGGTCCCCATAGTTACCCTGGAGATTACAAGTGGGAAGATGAGAGTCGCAAAGCCATTGCCCGGGGGATACAAATCAACACAATCGGATGTGATGGTTTGCAGTCTTTCCCCGGCCCTAAAGGAGTGGACGTATTCAAGAAGATTGCCAGGCTCGCCGACGGTCAGTTTGAACTTCTCGCTTACAAACAGACCATAACCAGGGGTGATGGCAGTCGCTCCGTAGTGGTCCGAGCCGGTGGGGAAGCTTACGAGTTAAAAAGCGATGCTCCTTCTTCGGCCTGGAAGAAAGGAGCCGGTACTTTGATGGAAGCTGGACTGGCCAAGAAAGTAAGTGTTTCATCGGTTTCCAGGGCTCGCTCCAGGAGGTCCGTGGGCGCCATGGGCATGAGCTATATGGCAGAATCCGGCGATGCTGCCAGCGATGCCGCCAGCGATGCTGCCGGAGCCGCTCCTGCTGCTATCTCTCCGGTGAACAGAAAAGACAACAACCTCGACTCAATTTTGATTCGTGCGGCTAAACAGAAAGCAAGCAAGGATCTCAAGGTTGATTATTCCGACTGAATCCCCTGAGTAAATCCAGGGTTTCCGGTCGTAAGACTCAAAGGATGATGCGCTTCCCAAGCCGCGTGTCATCTTTTGAGTTTTATACCTTATATATAGATATAGGTCCGCCGGCCGAATTTTTCATTTTCCCCTTTCCATTACATCCTTTTGCTAAACTTGCCATTGAGGTCAAAAGGGGCGCCGGTGCATCTTTGAAAAAACTCAAACCTGCTATTTCTAGATTCGCGCTTACAGGTATTCTTTTTTCCTGTGTTTTTGTAAACCTTGTCGTCAATTCTTTTTTCCTGTCCTCCCTGGCCGCTGAGAGTCCTCAAGCGGCGGAGGGAGATTCTAAGGTTGCCGAAAACAAGCTGGCGAGCCTGTACCGGCTCATGCACGACCTGACTTTTCCCGGCTGGAATGTTACCAAGGCTGGTCTCTTCGTTCAGGAGAGAGGCAAGTATATTCAAGTACTTTCTTCCGCTTATCAAGCAAAGTTGACCGGGGCGAAGACGGTGGACAAGTATTTGCGGTCTTCTTCATTCGCCCCTGGCAAGGAAGGGATCCTGGCAGAGTGCGGCTGTCAGGCTGTTGCCCAGAAAGTTTTTCGGCGTGGTAATCGCTTTGTAACTTTCGAAGGTTTCCAGTTCGATAGCGCCATTGGTGCCAACGCCGGATACAACTTTCTTCGTAGTGGCTCTACCACGGTTTTGAGAAGAGGAGACGGTTCCTCTGAAGACGGGCAAAGCATCTCGTACTGGCAGGACCGCTATTTCTTTCGGATATTCACATCCGAATATGATGATTCGGAAGCCAAGGAGCTCGTCAGTGAGATAGCCAATCGTATAGGCAAGGTTGTTGTTTCTCATTCCAGACCAATGGCTGTGCTGCGCTCTTTGCCCACCATGGCCAGGGTGAAAGGGAGCGAGAAAATCGTTCGGGGTCCTCTATCCGCAAGTCATTACTTAACCATTCCATATATAAAACAGCTTGGAATAGAAAGAGCGAAAGAGGCGCTGGTGGCCGATTACCAGGTTTACGAGCCCCATAGGGAGAGGCTCAAAGTTCTATATATAGATTATGGTGATCCTGTGCTCGCCCAGAGAGCCTATGTCAATTTTGCCACCAACATAAGTCAGCTACAGCCACCGGTTAAAGGTGGTCCTGATTCAAGTCCACGATCTCTTTTCCGAATCAACAAACGGTTCCTTATGTGTGAGTTGAAGACCAGAGGTCGCGTGATTGTAATCAGCGGTGCCCGCAAGAAGCAGTCCTGTGGGGCGCTCTCCAGCCAGATTTAAAACCGCATCGCGATTCGAATCTATATATATAAGGAACGGATTTGTAGTCTTCTATATACCGGGGGATTTCAAAGTGGTCCCTTATCTGGTGGCGTTTGTTTTGCTCTGTCAAGCTTTTTGCTACATCTGTTGATCTTCGGAAAGCCTGATTCTATGGGAATTGCAAGCGGAACGTTACGAAACCGTTTACGTAGTGTGCACCAAAGTAGCCTGAATGAGCATTACTTAAGTCGGAAGAAAAGTGCTCGGAACCTCAGTAAATATCGGCGTTAAGCCGATCCTTAAGGCAATGTATATGCCTCCTATCGGCAAAAGATCGCTAAAAGGTGGAGAAATGGGGGTTGCAGTAAGTTGACACATCTCTGAGGGTGTTGGTAAGATACTTTCTTATCGAACGCCGCAAGATTTCGATCATGCAGCGGGAAATTTTTTGAACTCTGATAACTGAATAGCCATTAAGGCGCCTGTCAAAACTTTTGAGTAGGCATTAAACTCTTTGATTCTGTCAGTACTCCTGACAGAAGCTAAATTGACAACGGAGAG
This sequence comes from bacterium, assembly GCA_030431355.1. The sequence continues at coordinate 7,955 of JAUIJG010000123.1, read as the reverse complement.
TTTGATCCTGGCTCAGGACGAACGCTGGCGGTGTGCCTCACACATGCAAGTCGAGCGGACGAAGATTGAAGCTTGCTTCAGTCCTAGTTAGCGGCGGACGGGTGAGTAACACGTAGGAATCTGCCTTCAGGCGGGGGACAACGGAACGAAAGTTGCGCTAATACCCCATACGAGAGCAATCTTGAAAGGAGCAATCCACCTGTAGATGAGCCTGCGTCCGATTAGCTAGTTGGTAGGGTAAAGGCCTACCAAGGCTACGATCGGTAGTTGGTCTGAGAGGATGATCAGCCACAATGGAACTGAGACACGGTCCATACTCCTACGGGAGGCAGCAGTGGGGAATTTTACGCAATGGGCGAAAGCCTGACGTAGCGACACCGCGTGAGCGAAGAAGCCTTTTGGGGTGTAAAGCTCTGTCAGCTGGAACGAACACAATGACGGTACCAGCAGAGGAAGCATCGGCTAACTACGTGCCAGCAGCCGCGGTAAGACGTAGGATGCAAGCGTTGTCCGGATTTATTGGGCGTAAAGAGTTCGTAGGCGGTTAGTTAAGTCTGGTGTTAAATCCCGTGGCCCAACCACGGAGCTGCATCAGATACTGGCTGACTTGAGTGCGGTAGAGGCGAGTGGAATTCCCAGTGTAGCGGTGAAATGCGTAGATATTGGGAAGAACACCAGTGGCGTAAGCGACTCGCTGGGCCGTAACTGACGCTGAGGAACGAAAGCCAGGGGAGCGAATGGGATTAGATACCCCAGTAGTCCTGGCCGTAAACGATGGATACTAGGCGCTGCGGGTATCGACCCCTGCAGTGCCGCAGCTAACGCGATAAGTATCCCGCCTGAGTAGTACGGCCGCAAGGTTGAAACTCAAAGGAATTGACGGGGGCCCGCACAAGCGGTGGAACATGTGGTTTAATTCGAAGCAACGCGAAGGACCTTACCAGGGCTTGACATCCTGAGAATCCTCTGGAAACAGAGGAGTGCCCTTCGGGGAACTCAGTGACAGGTGGTGCATGGCTGTCGTCAGCTCGTGTCGTGAGATGTTGGGTTAAGTCCCGCAACGAGCGCAACCCCCGTTGTTAGTTGCCATCAGGTAATGCTGGGCACTCTAGCGAGACTGCCGGTGACAAACCGGAGGAAGGTGGGGACGACGTCAAGTCATCATGCCCCTTATGTCCTGGGCCACACACGTGTTACAATGGATGGGACAATGCGAAGCAAGCCCGCGAGGGGGAGCGAATCGCCAAACCCATTCTCAGTTCGGATCGCAGGCTGCAACTCGCCTGCGTGAAGTCGGAATCGCTAGTAAACGCCGATCAGCACGCGGCGTTGAATACGTTCCCGGGCCTTGTACACACCGCCCGTCACGTCATGGAAGCTGGTCACGCCCGAAGTCGGTGTACTAACCCTCTGGGAGGTAGCCGCCTAAGGCAGGGCCGGTGACTGGGACGAAGTCGTAACAAGGTAGCCGTACCGGAAGGTGCGGCTGGATCACCTCCTTTCTAGGGAGAACTCGGATAGGCATTGGAAGCGGTTCCAATGTACGAACTCCGACAATACGAATATTAGGAGCTGGCTTCTAACCAGTGTTGATCAATATTTTAGTTCTCACAGGTCGATGCCGAAGACGTTATCAGGTTGAACATCTACTCGAAGACCTGATAAACGAGGCGACAGGTGTCTTAATTGGCTGTTCAGTTATCAGGGTTCAAAACCCTCATAAACAAAGTGAATTCGAAGGTTAACGCCTTCGTTTTTTGCTATTTTCTGATATTTTCTAATTCAAACCATAGAGCACTGTTTTGTCTTGCTCTGCTTTTTGATACTGCCCAAGGTGCTTATAGATCTTGATTCTCAATTTGTAAGCATCGGCCTGACTATTGCTAAAGTTTTTGTCCAGAATCACTTTGTTTGTCTCTGCCAGGGCTTTTTCATACTGATTTAGATCCATGTATATTCGTGCTTTGTGCAGAATTACATTTTCCGTTTTGCCGCCGCCCTCCACATTGTTTAGATCCGCAAGCGCTTTCTCGAACTCACCAATCTCTTTGTAGGACAGGGCTCGAAATTTGAGAGCCCGGTAGTGATTCGGTTTCTGCTTCAAGATCTCGGTGCAGTCGGCGATGGCTTCTTTGTAATGTTTGAAGTTGTAGTAATCGGCCGCTCTTATCTGGAGAATAAATATGTTGCCCGGATATTTTTTCAGTAGATTGCTATAGATGTCGATGGCTTCACCGCTTTTACTAAGAGCTCTCTGATTAGCTGCTTTCATCAACTCTATTTGAAAGTCATCAGGTTTTGCTTTCAAAAGTTTTTCAATATCTTCAAGGGCTGCTTTGTGATTTGTCAGATCTGTATTGGCTCTGGCTCTCAGCTTCAAATATTGCAGGTTCTCAGGAGACTTTTCGAGAAGCAGATTCAAATAGGCAAGCGCTCCTCCTTGATCTTTCGATTCTAGTAGAGATTTCGCTTCTCTCGCCAGGACATACTCGCTGGCATTTCTGTGTTTTGCCGGAACCCGGTATTCTTGCCCCAGAAGAGACATCGGTGTTTGCAAATCTATCTTCTTGATCTCCTTTTTGTTCGGAGCTTTTGCCTTCTTTTCCACATTCTTTTCCGGTGAAAATAAGAGGAATGTCAGGAACGTTGCTGACACCATCAGTACTATCGCAACCAGTACCACGAACTTACTAATTGTTACCTTTGTTTTGGCTTGACTTTCTTGCATGTTCGGAATATTGTCTACCGTTTTAAGTTTTTCGTAGCCTCTCTGTTTAATCTGATTTAAGGCGTCGAAAATCTCGCCGAAATTACTAAATCGATCTTCTCTTTTCTTCTCAAGGCAGGTGTTTATGAGTGGTTCCAGCGCTTCAACAAAACCATCAGCGTTATTCAATGAGCTAAGCGGTGGTATCGGATGTGAGGCGTGTTTGTATATGACATCCAGTGCTGATTCGCCTTCAAATGGTTTTTGACCACATATAAATTCATAAAGAACACATCCGAAGGAGTAAATGTCTGAACGTTCATCGACCTCTTCGGCTTTTCCCTGTTCCGGGCTCATATATGCCGGGGTTCCCACTGCTATCTGTCCGGTAGTTAAGAGAACGCTTTGACCCGCGACTTTTGCCAGACCAAAGTCGATAACTTTGACCTCTGGCAAGGACTGGTTTGATTCGCTCACTAATATATTTGCCGGTTTCAAGTCTCGATGCAGAATCCCATTAGCATGGGCATGGGCTAAACCGGCCGCTATCTGTGTAAAGATATTGATACTATAGTCGGGGTCAAAATCTCTTCCTTCAGCCATGATCTCTTTGAGACTCTTTCCATGGATATATTCGAGGACCATGAAGACATGTCCGTCCTCGGTGCGGTCAAAGTCGAGCACCTTGACTAGATTTTGATGATTCAATCGGCCGCTTGCTTTTGCTTCTTGTTGGAAGCGCAAGATCTTTTCCGGGGCAGCTCGACTAGAGATGACCTTAATCGCCACCACTGAGTTTAAGGTTTTGTCTCTGACTTTAAAGACTGTTCCACTGGACCCGGAACCGATTTGATCAATGCACTCATATCTTCGACCAAGGGTCTGGGGAAATTCTGAGCCAGGGGGGAAAGTACCTTTCAACTCAGCTGCCTTAGCTGATTCAGGATACCGAAGCGGTTGAGAACTCAGAAGATTCTTTAGATGCGTCCAGAAGAACTTTGATCATTGCGTCATCCAGTATCTTGATGATGATGTCGGCTTCTCTCTGTCTCTGGTCTACGGTTCCGAAGAGTCTTATCGATTTCGAACCGGTTCCGAGAATGTGCATGCCGTGCATGAAGCATTCATGAACCACTTTATCTACCATGTCACCGTTAGGCAGGTCGAAAGCATTCATCTGACCTACTCCTCGAACACCGGTGACCATATCGCTGCCCGGGAAATTGTCCTCAATTTTCTCAGCCAGCTTATTCAGTTCGGACCTCATGTACTCGCCTGCTTCTATGCAGTTTTCAGCATAGGGTTTGCCGAGGCTCGGGTCAACATTCTTTAGTTCTTCCAGGGTGTAGACCGCCAGAGCTATGGCCAACATGTTTCCTTCCGACCAGGTACCGGAGAACTTACCGCCGGGCCAGTCCTTGAGAAGTCGTTTTTGAACCATGACACCACCCACATGAAGGGGTTTGGCGAAGGAGAGAATGTCCGGTTTTAAGTTGGGGAAATCTTTGTACCAGTTCTGCATTCCGGAAAAGGTTCCGGTTCTGTAGAATCCGGTTTGCACTTCATCCGCGATCAAAAGCAATCCACGGGAGCGGAATTTGCCCATGAGGGTGTTGATACAGTCGAGAAACTCGGTGTTGGGAATGACATAGCCGCCTTCCCCTTGAATCGGTTCCATCAAGAGGGCACAGAGAAGGTCCGCCGGAACTTTACCTTCGTCGATAACGCTCTTGAGTGTTTGCTTCTCGATAAGCTCTTTGAGGGGCGAGCTATCTATGTACTGGTCAAAGTCGATTTTCTCGCCGTAGGGAACATGAATCACATACGGTATCGACTGATAGCCTTCTTTCTGCTTTCTCTTACTGAAGGAAAGCGTATTGCTGGTGGCTGTTCTGCCGTGGAAAGCGCCGGTGAAAGCCATGATGAAGAAAGGATAGTTGGACCACATCGTGTCGTCGGGGAGTTCCACTTTCTTGATACCAAGCTGGTCGCACATGCTTTCATATTGCTTGTCGGAAAGTTGTTCCTTAACGCGGCGGAACTTGCTGAACATGGCAACTTTCAGGGCGTTTTCATTCGATTCAGTTCCAGCATTGGCGAAGTTCATCATGTACTCTTCGCCGAAGGCTGCTTTTAACTCAGCGCACATCATCTCGGCTAGATCCTGAGCCACTGGCGCTTTGTGACGGCTGTGGAAGAAAAAGTCTGTTCCGGCAGCCATGTAGCCAGGCATTATCGAACCGAGTTTTTGTAGTTTTGGAAAAACCTTAGGATGGTTGTAACCGAATACACCATTAGTTCCTACACCCAGCACTGTGTCTATGAACAGGTTGTCGTCGAGGGCGCTGACAAACGGACCGATGGCGATGTGGGTGGGGTCTAAGATGGCTGGGAAATCGGGGTGGGTAGTATTGATGATGTAGTCTGTCTGCTTCTTAACTACCGCCTGAGCTTTGTCTCCCACAATCTCTTTCTGGTCGACTTTGACATTCAGCTCTCCACGTTTGTATTCCGTGTCAGTGAGAGGATTCGTAAAAACAGCCTTATCGGATTTGTTCGCGGCAATTTTCGTTGAGTAGACAGTCATAGGGGAATCCTCCTTCACCAAAAGTGTTCCAATCAGCTTATCAAAAACATTTATATATTGTCTGATTTCAAAGCATAGACTTTATTCTTCCTCTTGAAGAGTGTAGTCAAGTGAGCTTTTGACTATCCTGTACTTATCCTGGGAGAAACGTGTGGATTGCTCTATCTAGCGTTCTTTGCAATCAGATAAGCAACTAATTTAAAAGATGTTTTGTCAGGCATTTTGTCAAAGTAATTTCAGTGTTATCCCTGTTTCGAAGATTCCGGGTACCCTTCAAAATGGAATTCATCCAGTAAATTAGCCAGATTGGAGATATCTATGAATCGCTACGGTCTAGAAGTGGCAAATGAAGGGGCAAATGAGAATCTGTCCTGCCTCAGTCCTGGTTTTAGAGCCTATCTTAAGAAGCACTTGCTTCGAACCGGGCTCCTTCTTCTCTCATCCCTGCCTCTGCTCATTCAAAACTCAGCTCTGGCGCGCGATACGGCATCTATTGCTAATCTCGCGCGCATTCCTGTCCGAGAGGTAACTGCTTTTAAGGACGGTCACGCGCTGGTCTTGCAGAGTGGTCAGATGAAAACCGATAGCTCCGGCAATGTGGTTCTGGATCATCTACCCAAGCCGGTGCTGGGAACTTTCTGGCCTTTTTGCTCCGATGGAAAGGCTGATCTGGTCAGCGCCATGGCCAGTGTTCGTCGGGTGGAAGTGGATAACACATCACTGACGGTGGCGGAGTTGCTGGAAGGCAATCCCGGCGCCGGTGTCAACCTCTCCATCCTTGAAGGCAATGGTAGTGAAGCTACAGTGACCGAGGTGGACGGTGTTCTAGATTCTATTCCGGTGCGTTCCGGCGAGGAGTTGGAGCGGACTGCGGAACCTTATTCCGACATGAAATTGCCTGAGAGAGGATCGGTTGTCTTTCTTAAAACAGAGAAGGGGTTGAGGGTAGAGCCTATCTCCAGCGTTCGTTCCGTCACCTTCAAAGAGACGCCTAGAATGTCCGTCTCCCATGAAGAGCTTAGAAATCTAGTCACCCTGAATCTTAATTGGAGAGGACAATCCCCGGCGGAGAAAGTCCATGTGGGGATGATGTATCTTCAGTCGGGAGTAAGGTGGGTGCCGAACTATAAAATCACCTTCGATGGAAAAGGAAAGGCGAAAATAGACTTAAACGCCACTGTGGAAAACCGACTCATAGACATGAATGACGTGAAGCTGAATCTTGTGGTAGGCGTGCCCAAGTTCCCGTTCAAAGACCAGGTTGATCCTTTCGCTCTCAATGGAAGTGTCGCGTCCGTGGTCAGGAATCTAGGAAGGAATTCTGTAATAGCTAGCCAGTTTTCAAATTCGATCATGTTGCAAGGTGCCACCAATGGTACTGTCGGTCCCCAGTCAGGTGATCTGGATTATGGTTCAAGCATGCCCGCTATGTCTGCCCTTTCCTCCTCCGGAAAGAGTGAAGACATGTTCGTCTACACCGTAGACCATGTTACCTTAAAGAAAGGGCAGCGGTTAAACATACCGGTATCATCTACGGTAGTGGACTATAGCGATGTGTACACCTTGAAAATACCTTTCGCCGCCCCAGCCGAAGTGAATCGTAGCAATAGCCAGAGGCTCATAAGTTATGAAAAAGCGATAAAGGCACCGCGGGTAATTCATAAACTGCGTCTAAAAAATTGTACTGACAAGCCTTTTACCACGGCTCCTGCTCTGCTTGTTAAGAAAGAGAAGGACGGAAGAGAACAGGTCCTTTCCCAGGCGCTCATGACCTACGCTGCTCCTGGAGCGTTCAGCGATCTTTCCCTTTCCAAAGCCATAGACATAAAAGTCTCCCGGGATGAAAAAGAGATCTCCCGCACGCCGGATGCGGTTAAGTGGCAAAGTAACCGCTATTGCAGGGTGAATTTAGAAGGCAAGGTCCAATTGAAGAACTATGGAACACGGCCGGTTAAAGTAGAGGTGGAGCGCCAACTTATAGGAACCGCTGAGTTCGCCGGCAGCGAGGGTAAGTTCCGGCAGGTCAATTTCTTTGATGCTGCCACCGATGAGAGTGGCAAGCTAAGTGCCTGGTGGGGTCTCTACCACTGGCCGTCCTGGTGGCACAATGTTAATGGAGCTGCCAGCATCAAGTGGAACGCGGAGTTAAAACCCGGTCAGTCCAAAGACCTGGATTATCGCTGGCACTATTATTGGCGCTAGTCTCCGAAAACAATCTGTTTAGGAAGCAAGGGGTTCTTGAACTGGGCGGTGCGAATGTCGCCAAAGGCAAGACCTTTTTGCCCCATCTTGTAGAAGCAATAGCCCCGTGCCAGATAGTACTCATACTTATTTGGGTTATCCACAATCACGCCTTTAAGGGTTTGCATGGCGGAGCCGTATTTTTTGAGCTGGATTTGAACCAGGGCTTTTCGATAATAGAAGTCCGGCTCGTTGAAGTGGGCTGCCTGGGCTTCGCAAGCTGCGGTGTAAGCTTCCTTGGGATTTTCCACATCGGAGAAAAACTTCCTTGTCAGAACAAGTTTTTCCGGACTTCTTAAATCCGCGCTCTGTTTATGCCCATGGACAAATTGATTGCTTCTTCTCTTTCTTAGATTATCCGGTGAGCTATCCGGCTCAAGCTCCTCGAAAATGGACCGGGGAATCGGCTGGGGATCTATG
>JAUIJG010000122.1 GCA_030431355.1 bacterium | reverse complement strand
TTCGACCATGAGCGGGGTTATAAGTTCTCAACTTATGCCACCTGGTGGATTCGTCAGGCTATCACCCGGGCTCTGGCTGACAAATCCAGAACCATTCGAGTTCCTGTACACATGGTGGAGACCATCAACAAGCTGAAGAAAGTAACCCGTCAGCTTGCCCAGGAACTGAACAGAAAGCCCACCGAGCACGAACTGGCTAACGCCATGGATGTATCCATCGTTAAGCTGCATGAGATTATCAAAGCGGCTAAAGAGCCAATCTCACTCGAAACTCCCATCGGTAAAGAAGAAGACTCCCGACTGGGTGACTTCATCGAAGATGCTGAAACAGACAGACCGGACACGACCGTCACCCATGAACTTCTGCGCCAGGATCTGGCTAAGATGCTGAATGAGCTGACACCTCGTGAGCGTGATGTTCTGAGACTGCGATTCGGTCTTGACGATGGAAGACAGAGAACCCTGGAAGAAGTCGGTCAACTCTTCAACGTAACCCGTGAAAGAGTTCGTCAGATTGAATTCAAGGCTCTGCGTAAACTCAGACAGCCCGGTCGTTCTTCCAGACTCAGAGAGTATCTTTAGAGACTGAGAGCGGACTCAACTAAGCGAGTGCTCTTCTAGAGCCAGCATTAGATAAAACTAGTAAGACCCAAGCCAATTTTTATTACGGCTTGGGTCTTATTCATTAGTTTTCAGGACAAATCAAGAGATAGCCTATAAACTATTGACTAGTGTTGAAAAGGCTCACTATTTCTTAGTTGAGCTTAATGAGTGAAAGCAAAAAGAGGCAGAGATCGTGACTTACTCCTCCGATGACTATACATCTTCTTCCCAATCCCAGGCACCCTTTGCCGGGGACCAGACCGGTGACATATTTCAGTCCGAGGACAATGTAGTTGCCCAGTCGCCTGTGACCACCGTTCGAATGGTCGAAACCCAATCAGGTTTCCTGGTGGTATTGAAGGATGTGGAAGAGAGAGTATCGTTATCCGTTAAGCGAAAAATCGGTACACCGCCCGCCAGTCAGGTGCTTCTGACTTCGGATGAATCTCTGAAACTCTCACGTATTTTGACCAGCGGAAAAAATACAGAAGGGAAATCGCTATTAGAGAAGGAGCCGACATTTACCGATTATAGAGTGGCTCCTAGCCTTGAGCGCACCCCGGCAGCCAACGACGCAATCCAGACCCTCACTGCTGAAACCCATCAAACATCCGACTTTAGCGACCTGAATATTCCGGATCGCAAGTCCAGATCCGAGATGATTTCACCTCGACGGGCTAAGGAGAAGAAGTATCTAATCTTTGGCGCAGTCGGGCTTGCCGCCGTTCTCGTAACTTTTGTGGGTGCCGCAATCTTCTTCTTCTTTAATTACAGCTCCTCGACAGCGCCGGAAGAAGCAAAAGAGATTGCCCGGAGTGAAATGAGCTCTGAAAACGTCGATACCTTTGTGCGTAAGTATGTCTCCAACCTTTTGGATTTCGGACCTCGCTCTTACCGTTACTCTCAGGTTCAGGCCATGTCCGTGATGAAGCCTGATTTGATGAAGAAATATTGGAACGAGACTAATTTCCCTCTTTCCAGAAGGCAGTTAAACCGCCTTCCCCAGGGGCAGTCCGTGGTGATCAACAAGGTGGTCCAGGAGCCCACATCCAGTGTCAGCACCGATGTGGATATATATGCTGAATTAGGCAGCCAGAAAGCAAAAGAGTCGGCTACACCTATTCATCTGAGACTTGGTCTGAGCCTGAATCAAGACGGCAAGCTTGTGGTTGTCTCCCAGAAAGACGTCAGTTCCGAGGACAAAGCTAAGGAGTAGGGCCAAGTAGTCCGCTTGGTGCTGTCTAAGAAGTCTTAAAAATCAAGTTTAGTTCTTGGCGCTCAGTCCACGATTGTAGCGGGTGAAAGCTTCTGTATGGATTCCCATACGCTGCTGATAAGCTGTGTTTGCTTGACCATTGCTTGAGTCCGGTTTTTTTAGTTCAATGTCCAGACCAGCCCCGATGATATTGTTTGTGATACTGGGATTGGTATCCAGGTTGGCTGGATCAATTTCGTCGAATTGACCGGCGATGGCACCTTTAGTGAAAAATGTGAATATCTCTGGCGTGGTACCACCATTGGTAGGAAGAGGACCAATGATTCCGGTGAGCACCGTTTGTGGTGGGTTGATCATCGCTTTGTAGCTAGATTGGGAGACCGGATCCTCGCCTGAGAAGCGGGCTCTCTGCAATATGAATTCTGTTGGCTCATTCGGATCTTGGATGAGTTTGTAGACAATCGTCTCTAGATTGTTCCTGCCTGCGGTTATTGAACCTTCTATGGGCAATCCGTTCAGGTTGTTTTGCGGAGCTGAAGCGCTGAATGAAGAATCCAGTGGATCATTTGCCGGGTCCAGGAACACGACCGGTTGCTGGATAATGAGAGTCTGGGCATCCAGTTTGTATGGCGGTGTACCCCAACTTGTGGGCCAGCCGTTCCAGGACCAGCGGGTGCTTATATGCTGGGGACCGGAGCCTATTTCATAAAGTGGATTGTCACTACAGGGAAAGTAATTGTTTTCGTAAAGTGAGGAGTTGTCTTCGGGAATGTCGTAGGCATCTCCGAAATTTCTCGCTTCTCTTATATCTGCCTGGATTCTTCTGGTAACCGAGCGGGAGTCTGCGATTCCGCTGGCTCTATTTGTAAGTTTGTTGGTGGACATTGCCGTAACCACCATTACCTCTCCGATGGCGGCTAGAGAGAAGCCGAGCAAAAGCGATGCTATGAGCATCTCTGTTAGAGTTGCGCCACGGCTTCTTCTGCTGTTTCTCGTCCTCTGCTTAAGGATCATCGCCTCAGACTCCTTCCCCTGCGCCATTTTTTGCAACAACGATAGAAGACTCTACTTTTCTGTCGCTGGCATATCTTGTGCTGTCTCTCCAGGAGACAGACACTTTAACTTTCAGAGTATTCAATTCAGGTCCGGCTTCGATGGAGTATTTTACGTCGCCTCGGAAGCGACCTGATTTGGAGGTGCTCTGCCAGGTTTTGTCCACTGTGTTTAGTTGAAGTGGTGCTGGTCTGATTGTCGGTCCTGTTTCGCCTGAGTTGATTTTATTGGTAAGAAGGTCGTGCTCGCCTATATTTGCCTCTAGTTCGCCATATGGAATCGCTCTGGTTGCTTCCAGGACCTGGCTGACAATTGTGTTGGCGTAGACCTCGTTTTGAGAGGCGGTGGCGTGTCTCATGGACAGGGATGCCGCATTTAGTAGCGCGAAGGTGAGCATGGCGCCGATCATTACAGCCACAAGAATTTCAACCAGATAGATGCCCTCTTCTGTTCTCCGGGGGCGTCTATTACGAATCTTTCTGTGCTTTTGTCTGGTCAGCTTCAAAGGGCCTTCCTTTAGAAATAATCAGTCCCTCTACATATTTATGCCAAAAATCGACCCTCTGATATCCGTCACTCTTTTATCATCAATTATATTCAATGGTTCTCTATGGGCATAAATCAGTAGGAAGACGCTTTTTCAGAGTCTGATTATCATAGAGAAGGAGAGGGCGACTGAGTAGAAGAAGCAGAGATAAGGGGGGCTATGCCCTTGTATCAATAATCGTGATTGGAGTTTTCGCGATTATGCTTTTGCTTGCCCTGGCCAGCACATTGATCTCCGTAATGCGGAGCGAAAGTGTGGCGAAACAGAAAGCCGGTCTATTGACGGCTGCCGAGACCGGTCTTGACTATGTTTTGCAGGATATTAAAAGGTCGATTGATGATGGTGAGGCTACCTATGACCTGACCGATGACAATCCTTCCGTTTTAGTCAGTGTTCCAAGCAACTGGATAGAAGCTTCCGGGGTGTCGGTCAGCGCTAGAGTGCGTAAGTTGGATTCTTTTGATCGAGCCAGGGAGAAGACTTTTGGTCTACTATGGTCTCCCCAGCTTGACCCGGTAGAATCTGTGGGCACTGACTATAATAGTCCGGTTAGAGGTACGGTTAATTCCGCCCAGAATGCCTCGATACACAAGAAAATTATTGAAGTTACTGCCTCAAAAGGTATGTTTTCCACCAGTATTCGTGTGGTGACTGAGCCTGTATTGAATGAAACCGTGCCGCCATCAGCCAATTTCCCTGGTGCCGGCATTTTGAGTTTGTCCAGCCTCAATATCGCTCCTGAGGGTGGTTCGCTCAACATAGATTCTTATCCGGTCACTACTTTTGATGACTTGACGGACTCAAACGGTAATCCCTACAAGAGTTTTAAGTTGCAGCTTCGCTCAAATAAAACGATCGGTCTGGACGGACAAACGGCCAATCTAAATATCAACGGAAACGTCATAGCCAGTAATAACTCCAGTGGTGCTCCTGGAGAGTTCGCCGACCTTTCAGGCAGTGTCGAGATCAATGGGCGCTTTGAGTCAAATGGTGGCAATCAATCCGCTTTTACTGAAACTACAGGACCCCAGAACAATCCTGCCAACGATAATGTTAACGCCATTGCCGACCAGCTTTCTGCTAATGACCCATCAGTTAACAGGGAAGGTTTGAATCAGGATCCTATCGATACCAATGCCGGAAACAGTCCGATTGGCGCGAATCCGACTCCGACAACGAGTAGTCAGTCAGTGACAACCCAGGGCGGTGATACTACCACCAATGATCTCTCATCCTTTCTTTCAACCCTCGGTGATTATAGTGATCCCGGATCCAGTATCACCCTCACCCATGGTGTTGATAGTAGTGGCAATGAAGTCTCCTCCTTCAAATCCAGCTCATTGTTTGCAAATGATACAGTCGCCAAAGTTGTTATTGACCCTGCTAATACTCAGCCGACCAAGATTTTTATAGACGGCACAAATTCCGACAGTCCGGTGGATATCGATACTAGCCGCTTTGTCAACAATGGTTCTCCGGAGAATTTGCAGATCTACTACGATGGTCCCGGCAACGTGAACATCAACATGAACGGCTCTAACTTCAACGGACTAATCTATGCTCCAAATGCCAATGTTTCAGTTAAGAACGGTAATAATAGCTCTTCATCCCAGGCATTTAGCGGTGCCATAGTCTCGGACAAGACTAATATCAGCATGAAGGGCACAATGCAATTGGTTCCTGATGTAAATGGCGTTGGTAGCGGTGCGCCGGCAGGAGTCAATACTCTTCAAAATTTCAGGGTTACTACTTACCAGGAAGTGACCGGCAAGCTTGTTCCATAATGCTAGCCTGAGCGCTCAGGATTACTTTTTATCTGCGATTGTGAAGTCGGTAGAAAATTTCATTTGTCTTTTGATGACAATTCGACTATTCTGGAAATATGAAACATTCAAAAGCCGTTGACATGCTTGCTGCTCTGGCTCACGATACCAGGCTTCGCATCTTCAAGTTACTTGTCCGTCAGGGCAGAGATGGGCTGCCGGCAGGAAAGATATCGAAGCGTTTAAACAAAGCCGCTTCCACGATGTCCTTTCATCTCGCTCATTTGACCAAAGCAAATCTTGTCACGGCGACTAGAGAAAGTCGTTCAATTATTTACCGGGCAAACTTTGAAAATGTAGATGATTTGCTCGGCTACCTAACCGAAAACTGCTGCAAGGGAGATATCTGATTATGAAGCGCTTTCATGTAAACGTTGTGGTCAAAGACATGGATAATTCCATCGCTTTTTACAATGATCTGTTCAACCAGAAGCCCACCGTGTTGAAAGAGAATTATGCCAAGTGGGCTCTGGATGAACCTGCCGTCAACTTTTCTATTGTGCCAGGTGAGAGCGGAAAGCGATTTGGGGTAGATCATCTTGGTGTTCAATTCAGTGAACAAGAAGATGTTACCTCCACCATCGAGCGATTAGCCTCGGGTGGTCACAACCATCATGTACAGGGTGATGTGGAATGCTGCTATTCGCGCTCCAGCAAAGTCTGGTCGTCTGACCCCCAGGAAGTTAAATGGGAGCACTTCATTACTGTCGGTGAATCTGAAAAATTCAATGATGAAGAGGATGTGAACAAGAAGCTCTGGGAGACAAATTCCAGTTGCTGTGGTTGATCGCTGTCGCCTGGATTACTTTGAGCTTTGAGAAAGTCTGGAGTCGACAAATTTGCGAGCCAGATAGTAGAACATAGCGCCGATACAAACGCCTATGGTGTCTATGCCTACGTCCCTTATGCTTGAACTTCTCCCGGGAACAAAGCCCTGGTGCCATTCATCACTTGCCGCATATAAAGATGCCATAGCAAGAGCTAAAAGGGCGCGACTTTTAATGATACTGTATTTGATGCTGTCCAGAGCGAAATGGATGAGTATGTAGAGGATGGCGTATTCACCCAGGTGACCCATTTTTCTAACGGCCACGTTCATGGAACCGAAATACTCCTCTGTTACTCTGCCCGAATTAGCCTGGTGGGAGAATGCGAATATTATGATCATCCAGGTGATTACCAGGCTCCAGCGAAAAACCGGTGAGCCGATTAATTTTGAGTCGGCAAGTTGCTTTAAAAATTTCTCTGCGGATTTTTCCATTATTGAGTCTGTTTCCCGGCTAACCTATTGTTACTTTGATTCTTTCTTTGTTTTTCTTGAGCGCTTCGAGAGAGAAGGATTGTTTTTTATAAGGAAGCGCCAGGGTCTTTCTTTCGCCTGGGAGATACCAATTCTTGGAGTGGTCTCCACCAGGGAGTCCGGAATAGGCTCAGCGGTTTCTAGATAAACTTCGCTCTCTCTGCTTGTCATGTCTAAATTGTTGTGGCTTTTGTCAATGGACCACTGGCGGCAGAGTTTACCCGGTCCGTCCGTGCCTTCTGCTTCCACTGCCCTGATTAGAACGGCTCCAGCCTGGCCTCTCGGCTCGGTTACGACATTAAGGCAGTGATACATCCCGTATATAAAATAGACATACGCATGCCCCGGCTCTCCGAACATTGGACGAGTACGTTCGGTCAGTCCTCTGTAGGCATGGCAGGCCGGGTCATCTTCTGTGTAGGCTTCCACTTCCACAATACGACCGGCCAGGGTGTTGCCGTCTTTGAGACGTCTTACTAGAACAACTCCCAGCAAACCTCTTGCTACTTCCAGGGTTGTTTGCCGGAAGAAATCCTTTGATATGAGCGATCTGCCGGAAGATAACCGGTGTTTCTCGCTTCTAGCCTTTGCGGTGGATCTTTTAGGCGGTTTGGGGGACATCATGTCTTCTGTTGAGGATTAGAGCTGATTTGGTCTACGGCTTTTTAGTTACTGGCCATCTCTACTCTTCTCTACTTTATCTGGGTCAATTTTAGCTGGTTGAGCAGCCGGCGGCAGCTTTTGTTCGGTTGAAAAGTTCAGGACCATATCAAGAGTTCCAAAGTTAGGAAATAAATATTGAGAAGCGGTTCTTTACTCTGTTAAACTCATACCTAGAGTTTATTTCTATACTTACTATGCGATATTGCCGTGCCAGATAAAGAATCGAATCAAGTTGAAAACATCTCCGCCGAAATAGCAAAAGCAAGGCAAGAGTCTTTTGATGCTGTGCGTAGACATATATGTCAAGTGCTTAATTTCGACTGTGGATTTATAGACCGGGTCAACAACCATGAAATTACCACCGCGGTCACCTTCTCTGCCGATGACTCGGAAGACGTCAACAAGCTTCTTGATGGACTTGTTGATGAACACAAGCAATCAGTGACGGTGGCAAACACTCTTCTCGCGCAGAAAGTGTTGCAGACTCGGAGCCCGCTGGTTAGCCGACTTTACTCACCGGAAGAGGTGAAAGCATCGGAAGAGTCGAGCGACAATCCCGGTGTTGACGCGGAGGGAATTCCCTATATTATCGTTCCTATTTTCGACAATCCTGGAGAAGGCGGAATCGTGCGAGGGTTGATTCGGGTGATGTCCTTTGATGCTTCCCGGGAGATGGACTCCCAGGATCTTTCTACTCTTAAATTGATGGGGGATCACCTCTCCACTCGCGTGGGAATATTCGGTGATATATCCGATTCGGTAGCCCATGAACCCACGGAAGCGGAGCGATTTGAATTCGATTCTATCCTGATAGTCCATTCGGATCGTCTGGCTCGACGCAGATTTAGCCGTATTCTCAGGCAGAATTTCAATATCCTGGAAGCTGATACCAGTGAACGGGCTTTGGAAATTTTAGAAGATGAAACCCGAGTCGATCTGATTCTTTTGGATGCCGGTCTGAAAGGTACATCCGGACTCGGTTTTTGTAAAGTAATAAAGGACAGCGAGAAGTGGCACCACATTCCAGTGGTGCTGGTTAACGCCGACAACACGCCGGCTGCCAGGGTTGAAGGCTTGAATGTGGGAGCGGACGACTGCATCCCAGATAGCTGCCTGGAAGCGGAGCTGGTGGCAAGAGTAAACTCTTCGCTCAGGCACCTTCGTACCGAGCGTGATCTGTCGGTCCAGCTCAACTTGCTGGAAGACTATGCCCAGAGGCTTGAGAAAGCCCAGGAAGAGCTGAAAAACGAAAAACAAACACAAGATCAAAGTTACCTGAAACTGCAGCAGATGAAGCAAGAAGCTGATGTTTTGAGGAATCAAGACAACCTGCTTCATCGTATCAGTAACATGATTCGAAGCTCTTTCGATATCAGCGGCAACCTTGCTGAGATGTTGGAAGCACTCGCTGGATGGTGGACTCTGGATTCCTGCTTCATCGTCATGCCCAGCGAAGAAGAGCCGGAAGACACGGTGCGAGTCGAGTACTTTTCAGATAAGAGTTATCGGGTTGTGGACTTTGACAAAGACCTGGAGACTCTTCGGATTTTCCGCGAGAATTTTGACGCCGACGAAGCTGTGATTTCTAATGACGCGCTCAACGACAGACGCCTTGTGCCATTCAGGAAGTCAGCTCTGTCCGGCTTCCAGGTTAAGTCTCTATTCTACATTCCTATCAACTATGAGCAAAAACTACTCGGTCTGCTTGTCGGTTATAAATGTGAGATGAAGGCTAACTGGAGTCGTATCAATGAAACCTTCATGAGTTCTGTATCCGACCAGGTGGCAAACGGCGTGGTCAATGCCCGGCTGTATGCGAAGGTGCAGCGACAAGCCACTACCGATGGTTTGACCGGATTGTTCAATCACAGAACCGGTCAAGAAAAACTAGCCGAGCAACTCAAGCTGGCTGAACGTTATCAAAGAAACATCTCCGTTATCATGCTCGACGTGGACCACTTTAAATCCATTAATGACAACTATGGACACCCTGCAGGCGACAGCGTTCTCAAAGCTGTCTCTCGTTTGATCAAGAAGAATTGCCGGGACGTTGATATTCCTGTCCGTTATGGTGGTGAAGAATTTCTGATCGTGCTTCCTGAAATTTCTCAGGATGGTGCTGTTGTGGTGGCAGAGAGAATTCGCAGCGCTCTGGAAAATGAAATCGTCAACCATGAAGATATCGAAATTTCAGTTACCGGTAGCTTCGGTGTAGCTTCTTTTCCTGTTGATGCCGAAAGTCAGCAGCATCTTCTGGACTTAGCGGATAAGTCTCTGTACTACTCCAAGCGCGTTAGTCGTAACAGAGTAAGCACCGTCAACGATCTCAGTTTTGATACCGAAGCAAAAGACGATCTGGCTGCTAGTTCAGAAGAGATCGCGAAAACTCTGGCTGAGCATGAAGATTTTAGCGCTCCGGAAATTTCGGAAGAAGCCAGACAGACCGAAGAGTTGGTACCGGAAGTGGTGGAGATGGTCAAGTCTCTTGCTGCTTCTCTCTACGCTAAGTCAGACTACAATAAGCAGCATCATCTTGAAGTGGCTCGTATGAGTGAACTCCTGGCTAAGGTCATGGGACTGTCCGCCCAGCAGGTGGAGCAAATACGAGTAGCCGGATTGCTACATGATGTCGGTTTGCTCAAGCTTCCTAAGACTGTAATAGATAAAGAAGGTTCTTTATCTAGCGAAGAGCGGGATATCGTCAATCAACATCCTATTCTTGGAGCCCAGTTGCTTAAGCCGGTTCGGGCTCTGCGCGATATTTGTGAAATTCTTGAGCACCACCATGAGAGATGGGACGGTACCGGTTTTCCCAGCGGCATGAAGGGAGAAGAGATTCCACTGCCGGCTAGAATTGTCGCCATCGTAGATTCTTATCACGCCATGATAAGCGAAAGGCCATATAGAGAAGCCATGTCCCACGAGGAGGCTCTCCAGTCTTTACAGAATGGTGCCGGTCGCCAGTGGGACCCGTTTCTTGTGGAGATCTTTTCCGCTGTAATCAAAAGTATGAAGGAAGGCGGCAGCCAACTCCCCGCTGCAGCCGTGGCTGCGGCCAAGCAAGCCAAAGCCAGTGTCGAGGAGCAGGAAACTGAAACTCAGGAACCGGACGTCAAATCAGAGAATGCTGCTGCGCCAGAGTCGCCTACTGCCAGTTCGGATCCTAAAACAAGTCAGGAAAGAGCTGCAGTGCGTCCTCCTCTTCCACCGGGTGTGAGTGCCGGTATGAGCACTCAGCCGGGCTCACCCTCGGGCCAACCGCCCCAGCCACCGCAACCACCAGTACAGCCGCCGCAACCAGTGGCGCAGCCACCTGAACAAGCAGTACAGCCGCCACAACAACCAGTTCAGCCACCCCAGCAACCAATGCAGCCGCCGCAGCCGCCACAACAACCGGCTCAGCCGTCACAACAGCCGATACAGCCGCCACAGCCACCGGCGCAGCCGCCACAACAACCAGTTCAGCTGCCGCAACCACCCCAACCACCGGCGCAGCCGTCACAAAAACCAGTTCAGCCACCCCAACAACCAATGCAGCCGCCACAGCCACCGGCGCAGCCGCCACAAAAACCAGTTCAGCCGCCGCAACCACCGGCGCAGCCGTCACAAAAACCAGTTCAGCCGCCGCAACAACCAATGCAGCCGCCGCAGCCACCGGCTCAGCCGCCACAACAACCAGTTCAGCCGACCCAACAGCCGTTACAGCCACCCCAACAGCCGATGCAGCCGCCGCAGCCACCGCCTCAACCGCCGCAACAACCAGTTCAGCAGCAGCAACCACCGGCGCAGCAGATGCCGCCGCAGCCTCAGATTCAACCTGTGCAGAGACCGGCTCAACCACAACAGAATCTTCCTGTGCAGCCATTTCCCCAGCATACCCAGGAAATGAACCGGCCAGGTCAATCAGGTAACGTCTCAGATGTTTCCGGTGCAGAGAGCCGCATCGCTCCGGAAATTCGCAATCCCTACGATGATGAAGGGGAAGAAGAGGACGTCGAGTTCTAGGTCTGGTTTTTGCTCGATACTTAAGCCACAGCTATCTTCTCAGTATTAACAACAGTTGATTAACTGTGCTCTCCCCGGAGCCTGTCTCTGCTCGGTTTCGATAGCCTGGTCATAGGTTCGAATTTTTCGGACCTGGATTTGTCTAAAGCTGGGGGGCTGAGTTTTGTTTAGTTTCGCATTCCTTTTCAAGGTGGTTGTTTATAGCGCTCTAGCGTTTTCTCTTATTCTTGCTTACAAAGTCTACTGGTTTTTATGTCCGGGAGCCAACGAGCCCTATCTAAACAGAGTCCTTTTCCATCCTTATAAAGTAAAGCAATATGATTCGACAATGTATGAGATTGCAGGCGTAGTCGGGAAAGACATTGAGTTCAAGGCGGGTGATAGTCCTGTCACTCTCCATGGTGTCATGTTCCGCGTACCAGACGAAAAGTTTTTCGCCATCATTAATCATGGGAACGGAGGCAACGTATACGGATGCAAGTCTGCTATCGAAGCGCTTGTGAAAGCCGGAGTTTCTGTTTTTACCTATGACTATAGAGGATATGGCAAAAGCGGCGGTAGCCCTTCTGTTAAGGGGGTGGTTGAGGATGCGGTGGCGGCTTATGAACTGGTTGTGGACAAGTACAAAGTCGACACAAACAAGTTGATTATTTACGGAGCATCGCTCGGCAGTGGTGTCACCAGTGAATTGATGAAATTGAGACCCCGGGCAGCCGGTATTATTTTAGACTCTCCTTTTATCTCGCCGGAGAAGCTCGCTAAAGAAAAGACTCCCTACTTCAATGTTTATCCATCCAGTATGTGGTTTAAGCCGACGCTGGACAATATGTCCCTGGTAGCCGGTGAGCATCCTCCATTACTTATAGTGGCAGCAGAGCGGGACGGGGTAATACATTCTTCCCACGCCAGGAAGTTGTTTCGCGGTGCCACCGGCTCCAAGCAGGGCGCAATTATGAAGAACAGCGAGCATTGTTGGTTCTCCAATGATCAAGCAATCTATCATCAGTCCATTCAAAATTTCATCAGGAAGCTATCGGAGCAGTCGTCCAGGCGCAAAAGCGCCAGCCGAAGTAAGTCACCGTTGGTGGTTGCCCGGGCGATATAAGCAGTTCTCCCTGGTTTTATTGAGTGATACAGCTCAAGCGGGTTTTGATATCGGTAATATCAGGAACTGCATTCAGGTTACATTTTTATCGGATTCACAAGAGAACCCTTGAGAATTGGTCAAGAGGTTATAAAATAACGCTCCTACTTGTTTCCTTGAGGTATTGATATTGATGAGCGCTCTGGGCAGACATATTCTTGTGGAGTTTTACGGGTGTTCCAAGGACATCCTCAATGACGTGCCTTTGATAGAAAAGAGCATGCTGAAAGCGGCCAGGGAGTCCGGCGCCACAGTGATCAACTCCGTATTTCATCACTTCTCACCCTTTGGAGTTTCAGGGGTGGTGGTGATTCAAGAGAGTCACCTTGCCATTCATACCTGGCCTGAGTACAGGTATGCCGCTGTTGATCTGTTTACCTGTGGAAGCACTGTGGAGCCCTGGACTTCTTATTCGGTATTGAAAGAAGCTTTTGAAGCCGACCACGGCTCTGCTATAGAGTTGAACCGAGGACAATTGGAGCTTCTGGAGAAGTCCGATGTCGACCTCGGTGAGCTGCGTGATCAAGCTACTTCCAAGTTGGTTGCTCCTAGAGAGAGTCGCAGTGTCTGGTTTACCGATAGAAATGAAAACATTGCCCTTTCATTGAGGCACAAAGGGGAGAGG
>JAUIJG010000121.1 GCA_030431355.1 bacterium | reverse complement strand
CTCATCGGGATCTCCGGATGGTACACGCTCTCATTTTGACGCTCAGGACTACATGGAGTCCGGTCGCCCGGGAGTAAAAACAGCTAGTTCAGGATGGTTAAACAGAGCGCTTCAGCTTTTGCCGGACAATAGCTCTCCGATTCGGGCAATTAATGTGGGTTCCACGATGCCCCGTATTCTTCAGGGTCCGGTTACTGTTGCCAGTTACGCCCCCAAAAGAAGCGGTAGAAGATCCGTAATAGATCAGCCATTTATCTCTTCGGCATTTGCCAGGATGTATGAAGGTCGAGGAGATGAGCTTGAAGAAGCCTTCGAGGAAGGACTGGAGAGTCATAACACCCTCAAAGAGAAACTGGCCCAGGAGATGCAGGCAGCCAATAAAGGTGCCCCGGTGGCCCGTAATTTTAAAGGTTTCGGCAGACAGCTGGGCAGTCTCTTTGGCAAGGACCGAAATACCCAGATTGCATTCTTAGCCCTTGGGGGTTGGGATACCCACGTCAATCAAGGCGCTTCCAAAGGTCAGCTCACCAACCAATTAAACTCTTTAGGCAGCGGTCTGGCCGATCTGGTGACCGGCCTCGGTCCTCAGTACAAAGATACCGTCATCATGGTGATGTCCGAGTTTGGAAGGACTGTAAAAGAGAACGGCAATGGTGGTACCGACCATGGTCATGGTAATGTCATGTGGTTGATGGGTGGTGGTGTCAACGGCGGCAAAGTTCATGGTGACTTCAGCGGCCTGGCAAAAGGCAATCTTTATGAAGGCAGGGACCTTCCTGTTCGGGTGGATTTCCGGGACGTTGTCTCCAGCGTGGCGGAGAACCATCTTGAATTGTCAAAGAATCAGATAGCAGAGCTGTTTCCCGGATATACAAGGGGCGGATCACCGGTGGCCAAAAATCTCTTCGTCTGAGAATTTGTCTGAAAAGATGTAGAATAGGCTGCCATATCTGTAATGGCAGTGAGCACTTTTCTTTTGTTTCCCGGAGTCTTATTTTGAAAAAATCTTTGAATCCTTCGATTAAGTCCGACCGCGAGAATCTTTCTCGCCTGTCTCTTTCACTGATCTTGCTTCTCAGCCTATCCGCCGGTCTTCCTTCTCTAGCTGCGGATGCTCCGAAGACAGAAGTTTCGGAGAGCGCAGGAGAAACATCTCCTTTGCAATCCAGAGAACTTGTGCCTGTCAAAGGCACCCGGGTCAGGATGATTCAGCCGAAAGGCTTTAAGGTCTCAGATACTTTCAACGGTTTCATGGAAGAGAGTAAACATGCCTCGGTGATGGTCACAGAGATGCCTGCGCCGGCTCCCAAATTGCTCCAGGGATTCACCAAAGAAAATCTTGCCGCTCGAAGAATGGAACTTATTTCAAGAAAAGAGATCGAGGTCTCCGGCAAGCCCGGGGTTTTGATTAATCTGAAACAAAAGCTGGGTCCGGTTGAATTTGAAAAGTGGATAAGCGTATTTGGCGATGATGAAAACGCCGTTCTTGTGGTCTCTGCTTTTCCCGCTTCGCCGTCTGAGAATTCCGGTGAATTATCCGATGAACTAAAGACTTGTGTAGAGAGTGTAAAGTGGGATCAAGACAAAAAGCTGGATAAGACAGCTGGTTTGAATTTTAAGATAGAGGCGGTTAAGCCGCTGCGCTTAGCGCATCGAATTCAGAACATGCTTCTTTTCACCGAAGAAGGAAAGTTTCCGGCTACCTCCTCCAAAGACGCCATCTTTCTTGTGGGGCAATCGTTTCGCAAATCGTTGATATCGGACAAGAAGGCATTTTGCTTGAATCGGATTAAACAAACGGCTTCTTTAGATAAAGTGAAAGAGCTGGATGTGGTGGACCTCTCCAGGGGTGACAGTGGCCAGGAAGGATTTGAGATAACTGCTGAAGCTGTGGATAAGAAGTCCGGCGACAAGATGTTTCTCTATCAGGTGATTATTTTTTCCGGCGACAGCTACTTTATCCAGCAGGGCCTGGTGGCTGATTCCAAGCGCTCTGAGCTGGAGCCGGTATTCAGGGAAATGAGCAGCAAGTTCAAGCTCAACTCATAAGTCGTTAAGTGAAGTCAATGGAGACTCGTTGTCCTTCTCCCGCTTGCAATAAGAGCTTTTCGCTTTCCGGATTTGTCCCGGACAAGCGCAATCATTATCTGGGAAACTGTCCTTCTTGCGGGATCAGAGCCAAGTTTCGAACCGAGGAAGCCCTGGAGGCTATCGAGGTTGCCTACCGGAAGAAACTGGCAAGAGGTGGTGTCACCGGCGGTCCGGAAAGAGAGGCAAATTTTGCTCCTCCCCTCTCCGTTCTAGTGGAGGATGTTCGCAGTCTCTGGAACATAGGCTCGATATTTCGCACTGCCGACGGTGCTGGATTCGAGAGAATCTATTTGACTGGAATCTGCGGTAGTCCGCCGAGAAAAGAGATCGCGAAGGTTAGCCTGGGAGCTGAGGAGACTGTTTCCTGGCTCTACGAGCTTAATCCTCTGGTAGTTCTTGAGAGTCTTAAATCTTCCGGAGTGTTTATTCTCGGTCTTGAGGTCAGCGATGATAGTACCCTTCTTTCCACGGCTATAGAAGAGGGAAGTCTCAATGTCCCTTTGTGCCTGGTCCTTGGGAACGAGGTTTCAGGGCTCTCTCCCCAGGTGATGGATGTCTGCGATCGGATATGTCACCTGCCCATGAAAGGAATGAAAGAGTCTTTGAATGTGGCTGTGGCATTCGGAATCGCCGCCTATCTGCTTTCTGAGCTGGACGTGACTCCTGTCTCTGAGAACTGATTCTTAGGTTGTGAAAAAGGCCCAGCCAAGACCGACGAAGGCAAGAATGTAGACTGCCAGTAGAATCTTTGTGGTGCCTGAATTGATTTGCTTCCACCGCATATAGTGCAAGTAGCAATGCAATAGAGCGCCAACTTCAGCTGTCAGGAAGCAGAATAGTTTTGATAGATGAAACTCTTTGCAGACAAACCACATGGCCAGACCAGTCCAGAATAAAATATTGGCCAGGGAGGAATAGGCCATGGTGACATGGTACTCTCCCAGGTTTTTCCAATCTGCACTCTCCTCTTCAATTATTCTTACTCTGAAAACTAGAGAAAGACAGTTGAACAGGGCAATAACAGCAAGTACCATGGCTGCTCCGATGTTCTCTTCCCAGTAAAGGACATTCTTGTAGTAGTAGGTCCAGGGAATTAGAAGAATCAATACCAGCAAGAAGCTTGCCGACACAACCGCCAGCCCTATATGCCAGATGGATTTGTTCTTTTCGTCTTTCAATCTTCTTATTTTGTATTTTCGATTTCGTGTAAGAATAGGCTCACAGGCACAATATAATATGCCCGATGACTTTTGCAAACATGTAAAGCAAGGCATTAAAAAGGACCAGGATAGTGTTCATTTTCAAAACAAGACCTATTTCTTTTCGATCTAGTTCGCTGGCGGTTGGTTTTCTAGCATTTTTACTGCTGGAAATTCCTGGTCTTGGGGAAGGGTTTCCCGGAATGGGAGACCGTGTAAAGTATGCAGAGTCATTGCCCCACTACAACCTGGGCAATCGGTACCTGAATAAGGCCTGGTATGAAAAGGCGGTAGAGAAATATAGGGACGCCATAGAGATCTATCCATTTGATGCCGACGTTTACATCAACCTGGGACTGGCTCTAAGAAAGATGAATGATGGACCCAGGGCTGAGTGGGCTTATAAGAGAGCGATTGAGTTAAAAGGCGATGATTGGACTGCTGTGAATAATCTAGCCAATTTATACATGCTCGAAGAACGCTTTGATGAAAGCCTCAAACTTTTTGATAAGGCTTTGAAATGTCCGGACTTGCCCCGGGCGGAAAAAGAGACCATTGAGAGTAATATATTAGGCATCAAGAAAATCATGAAGAACCGAGGTCTTGTTCAAGAGGCTCAGAAAAAAGCAGCGACGAAGAAGGCCGTAGGCAAAGGAAAAGCCAAAGTTGGCGCGAAAAAGTCCGGTGCCGCCGAGGTCAATCAAGCATCCTACGAAAGCTGGTTGCAGAACTAGAGCTTGGCACCGTATCCGATATCGCCCAGAATTTTTCGGAATTGCTGATGCAATTTATGCACCAGTGGTCCTGGTGTTCCATCGCCGATTTTCCGATCATCCACTTCCACTATAGGTACAATCTCTTCCGGTGTGCCCGATAGGAATAGCTCATCAAGACTATGAATATCCTCTTTCTTTACCAGGGTCTCTTCCACCGGAAGCTGAATCTCTTCGGCTATCTCCAGAACCTGCCTTTTAGTAATACCCGGCAGCACCGCGCTGGATGAGGGGGCAACCAGAAGTTTGCCGTCTTTTATGCCGAATATCGATGTGTGGCTGCCTTCGGTCATATGTCCGGAGTGGTTTATGAATATTACTTCCAGGCAGTCATTCTCTTTGGCGTAGCTTGCAGCCATACAGTTTGCGATCAGGCTTATCGCTTTTATATCGTTTCGCTTCCATCTGATATCGTTGAAGGTTACTGCTTTTGCGCCTTCCCGTCTCTCCCGGGAATAAGGGTCCTTAAACTCCTGAATATAGGCCAATATGTTTGGCCTGTAATCAGATGGATAGTGGTGCGCCCGGTCAGCTATGCCTCTGGTGATCTGGCAGTAAACCAGAGCGTCGTCCAGTCCGCTTTTATTCTTGAGGGTATCCAGATTGTTTTTGAGATGGTCGAGATCGATATTCTTGAGTTTGATCGAAGCCAGGCTCTTTTCCAGGCGCTCCATATGGTCTTCCAGCCTGAAAAAGGAGCGGTTGTAGACGCGAACCACTTCGTAAACACCATCTCCAAAAAGAAAACCCCGATCCAGAGCCGGCACCATAACCTCTTTCAACGGCATGATCTTGTCGTTCCAGATGGCCAGGCAGTTGGCGGTGCTGGGTTCCGATGGTTGCATTTATTCTATGTAGAGGATGATTATTTCCATCCAGGCAAAGGTGAGTGCTGCAGGATACATTAATAGCCAGAATACGTTGGAGCCCCAGTTATTCTCTCCACCGTCTCGGAAATCGCAATACCAGAGAACAGCATTGCAAAAAAGACTAGAGATGGGCCAGCCCAATATGCCGACCAGAAAAGCTATAAATAGGAATACGAACCAGATGTCCAAGCTCGGTTCTCCTGAAAGTGCAGCTCAACCTACTTTCTACTCCGAATTGCGATAGAATTCAATTGTTGACAACCTCGGCAGGCTCTAGCTTTCCCCGAACTTTCGGGGCTTTTGCTTGATTGTCAATCGCGAATCTAAAGAAAAAGCCGGTTGTCAACTGTCGAAATCATGATAATTGTTGAATTTCGGAGACCGGGTAAGATCCGCAAGGAATTCGGGCGTTCAGAGAATTTGTCTATTCTGTGATTTTGTTAATTAAGAAAGATTGCGGTCATTCATTCTTGAATGCAGTTTTCACAACTCTTCCGTTTACCACTTTCAGGGGCTTGGGACCGTAGGTGTCGCAGATGTCCGGATTGTCCGGAGGCAGATCACCGAGTACCGGATGTCTCTTCCCGTCCGACCCATCAGGATATGGATAGAGCTCCGCCATAATCTTCTCTTCCATGGGGCTGGTCACGACGCTGACATGGTGCCTGGTCAATTCCCAGGGAGTATCGACCCCGACAGAGCGCAGGATAAGTAAAAGCTCTCTCTGGAGCACCCTGTTGTAGTTAGCAACTCTGATGAATTTGTTCTGGGGTGAAAAGCCTCTTCTATAATGTGGATCCTGGGTTGTTATTCCCACGGGGCAGTGGTTGGTATGGCACTTTTTCGCCATAATGCATCCTTCGGCCAGCAAATTCCCCCTTCCTATATTCACTGCGTCGGCGCCCAGGGCCATGGCGATTGCGATATCGCTGCCGGTGGCAATTTGTCCGGAGGCTATCAGGACCACTTCATCCCTGACACCGTATTCCCGCAGGATTGTGTCTGCTCTGGGAATTGTGTGTAGTATCGGAAGTCCCATCGTATCGGCAAGGGCCACGGGGGCCGCGCCGGTGCCACCCTCGCCACCATCTATGGTTATGAAATCCGGCCCGTCCCCGGTATCTTTCATCTGTCCTGCAATCTGACGGAAGTAATTATCCTGACCCATGGCAATCTTGATACCGACGGGTTTACCTGTTAGATCCTGTAGTTTTTTGATGAAGGCAAACATGGAAGGAACATCGTTGAACTCTTTCCAGGCGTTTGGAGAATAGCAGTCCACATCTTTGGGAATACCTCTCCAGTGAGCTATCTCATCGGTGATCTTCTCTTTGGGGAGTTTGCCTCCCATCCCAGGTTTACCACCCTGTTGCAGTTTGATCTCAATTCCTATTATTTGATCTTTTTTGAGGGTCTCTTCTAGTTTTTCTAAGTCCAGTTCGTTGGAGTAGTGTTTTCTGAACTCTCTTTCCTCCGGCGAACTTTTGACAGCGTCGCTGATCATCTTGCGAAAACCGAACTTCGCTGGACCAAGTTGGAGCAGAACTTTCCCGCCGCCGATATTGTCTGTCTTTAGGTTGTTGGTGGATTTAACCCGGCCAAAAGTGATCAGATTGAAGAATTTGAAGAGCGACCGGGTGAGCTTCTCTTCAGGAAGAATGCTGATGTCTACTCCGTTTAGATGATAGGGTGTAAGACCCCCTTCGCCTGTAACCATGTGGATATCGGCCATCTTGGCGCCGCTTGATAGCGCCATGACTGCTTCTGCCGACAAGGATCCCCAACTCATCCCGCTAATATTGATTGGCCAGGTGCAGTGATAGGGATGTTTTCTTCATTTCCCTATAACTAACGGCGGCAGTCGGTTGAAATTATCCAGGTCATCCGGGGTAGGGAACATGGTATTTAGCAAGTGCAGCTCGCCCACATCACGGTATGAGCGACTGGTGCCGAAGCCGAGATTGTTGTTGACCCCTTTGGCGGAGCGATAGATATATCTTCTTCTCTCTCTGTCGTACGGGCGCTCCTCCGTGTCTGACATAAACCAATACTGGCGAAGTTCGTCTCCGATCAGCTCGAATCCGTAGCGGCACCAACCTATTAATGGAAAGTTTCTTCTGATTGCGTGTTTGTGTTGAAACCAATAGTCCCAGATTCCTATCATTATCAGCGTTGATATCAATGCCGATACCAGAGCCACCACCGCTGAACTGTAGTGAAAAGCCAGGTACCATGTGATGGCAGATACAGTGGCAATAGTGGGCAACACCGCGTTTCTTTTGATCAGAAAGTCGTTGACCGAGACAGAAAAACAAAAAGCCAGCATTCCGCCGATCAATAATCCTTCTAAATGCCAGAAGTAACCTCCAGCCAGGGCGGTGAGTAAAGTACATGCCAGCACCGCATGTTTGTGCTTGTAGAGGTCATGAATGCCCAGGATCATCAAGGGGCCTGCAATAGTCAGGGCGATAGCGGCGGCATGGTCACCGATATGCCAGCCGACAAGACCGCATAGAAGGGCTGAGACAATCATCAGAATGGGCAGATACCAGGACATGGTTGCTTCCTTGAATCGACGTTTTATTGTTTGACTTTGAGTTTACTCCCCTGACAACCGGAGTGCTTTTGTCCTGTCTTAATTACGATCAGGACATCTATCGGGAAATAAATCGATTGAGGAATGTCAGCGCTTTTGCCACTCGCTTTTTTCAATACCATAGCGAACATGGGGTCTTAAAAAATGTCCTTCCGGAAGTTGTGGATGTTCGAAGTTGTCCAGCATCTTCATTCTCAACTTTTCCATAACGCGAATGGATTTCTGGTTATGCACCGAGGTGAAGGCCATGATCTCGTCCAATTCAATTCTGCAAAATCCGTCTTCCAGAACCGCTTCTGCTGCCTCAGGCGCAAACCCGTTTCCCCAGTGTTCCTTGGCCAGGCGCCAACCTATTTCGACACAGGGAGTAAAAGATGCTTTGAAATTCGGCTTCCATAGACCGACAAAACCGATAAACTGACCATTGTCTTTGCGTTCCACCGCCCACAATCCGAACTGATTCTTGTCAAAGTTTTCTTCTATGTACTCGATAAATTCTCGGGTCTCTTCAAAAGTCAACAGGCGGGGAAACAGTTCCATCACCTTCTTGTCGCCGTTTAGTCGGGCAAAGGGCTCTAGATCGCTTTCAAGCCAGCGTCTCAAAATAAGCCTTTCGGTTTCTAATTTCTCGGGAATAGACATCGCCACGGCACTCTTAAAGAACAGTGAATAGCATATCTGATATTTTATTGCGAATACAACCGCACCGGATCGATTTCATGAACATCAAACTTCTATCCCTTTCAGTTTTCTTGACCTTTTTACTTTTCTCTATGTGCTCGCAAGGGGCTCTGGCAAAAGACTTCCGTAAGGGGACCATCTATCAGATTTTTACCGATCGATTTTGTAACGGTGATCCGGGAAATGACGATCCGGAAGTGAGCAAAGGAATGTTCGATCCGGCCAAGAAGAACTGGCATGCATACTGGGGAGGAGATCTTCAGGGTGTGATCAACAAACTTCCTTATATCAAGAAGATGGGATTCTCATCCATCTGGATCTCTCCGGTGATAGACAATGTCAACAAGCCGACGGTGCAGGCAGACGGATCAATTATGGCTCCTTACCATGGATACCATGCTCGAAATTTTAAAGGCATAGATGAACATATTGGTGATTGGAAAACCTTTGATGCTCTGATTGCGGCAGCTCATAAGCAGGGGATTAAGGTGATGGTGGACATGCCCCTCAATCATACAAGCAGCATTAACCATGGCGAATTTGGCGCTCTATATGATGGTATGGAGTTCATGAGTGATACGGAAAATGACCGAAACAAGCTTTTTCATCATCTTCCCGAGATCAAGGATTGGAACTCTCCTTATCAGCTTCAGTACTACACCCTGGCCTGGCTGGGTGATCTGAATCAGGAGAATTCTTATATCGATACTTACCTGTCCAATTCAGTGTTGAAATTGATCTCCCATGGTGCCGATGCCACCAGATTGGATGCGGCCAAGCATGCAAGCTGGGGATGGCAGCGATCGCTGGTCAGCAAGTTGGTGGACAAGGACAGTCACTTTGTGGCGGCGGAGTGGTGGATGTCGGATACTGAAGATCCTATGTATAGAGATGCGGTGAAGTTTGTCAACAAAGCGGGCATCGGTATGTTCGACTTCCCTTTTGCCACCGGTGCCCGGGCTGCTTTCGGCACCGGCAAAGATGCTAGTTTCCGTAGGCTTGCTCGAATCATAGAGCGCGAGAATGAAGACATTAATGATTGCAACGCGCTTATCACCTTTCTCGACAATCATGATATGCCCAGATTGCTTAGTTTAAATAGTAATCGCAAGAATCTTCATCTAGCCCTTGCCTTGCTTCTTACCAGTCGCGGGATTCCCAGTCTTTATTATGGAACAGAGCAGTATCTTCACGACGATACCAAAGGTGGTGGAGACCCTTACACAAGAGTCTGGATGACCTCTTTTGATCCCGAAAACTCCGCCTACAAGTTAGTGTCCAAGTTGAACAAATTGCGGACAGATAGCGAGGCATTGCACAGTGGAAAGCAGGAGACAGTATTTGTCAATGACGATGTCTATGTCTACCAGAGGGAGTTTGGAAGAGAGAAAGCTATCATAGCGATCAACAAGTCTCAAGAAGATTTCAGTCTCAACATACCCGAAGAGTTTCAGTTCAGTGCCGGTAACTACAAAGATTCGCTGGAAGGAGCGCTCTCCGGCGTGGAACTTGTGCTCAATTCATCCTCCTCAGAGCAGAGAAGTGGAGTTCAATTGCCGGCGCAGTCCGCCTCTTTGTGGTTAAAGGGAGCGTCCAATGAGGGAGCGAAGACGATGGTTCCCGAAATTTCTTCGGTGGTGCCCGCAGCTATTCATGGTGGTGCCAGGGTGACTATAGATGGTGTCGGATTCGGTGAGGAGAGAGGAAAGGTCGTGGTGGCTGGAAACTCACTTGTGATCAATCATTGGTCCGACTCCAGTGTTACGTTTACCGCGCCTACTCTGAGCACTGGGGAGTTGTCTATATACCTGGAGAGAAAAGACGGCGCCAGGACAAATAGCCGGCCCTTCTATGTGTACAAGTCCAGGTTGGTGCCGGTTACTTTTGTTGTGAAAAACGCTCCCTTACAGCTTAAAGGCGAGGAGATCTTTATTTGCGGAGAAGGCGCAAGCCTCGGTGATTGGCGTACTACAGCCAGTGATGCAGCAGGTCCCATGCTTTATTCTGAAGATCGCGATTACATTCTTTGTGTGCCACTACCAGCCGGCAAGAAAGTCCGCTACAAGCTTTTTATTCGTGATCGTTCAGGAAAAGTGGTTCTCGAAGAGGATGGCGTCCATGACATACGTGTGCCCGATTCCGGGCCCTGGCGTCATAGAGTCGAGTGGGTAGATCTGCCCAAAAAGTAGAGCTGTGGTCCTTTTGGTCTGTGGCTAATTTGTGAACTGTTGATATTGATTCGGTGATACGGTCCCGAAAAGTCTTTGCCGGTAAGGGCTGAGACCGATCGTGAGGAATATACGTATTTCTTTCCTGGTGCCGTGAAATTAGTCTGGGAGGTGCGAATTTCCCCAGTTATTGATTTGAAGGAACCGTCGGATGGAAAATATTGATGGCACCCCTGTGAAAGATTCTGTATCCACAGCAAGTAATGATGGAGCGGAGCAGGGCGCCCGAACAGAAAGAGAAGTGAGCGCCGATACCGATAGTATTCTATCTGGTGCGGCCATGGCCATCGCCTCGGATGACGGTTCGGGCGGCGGGGTGTTCAAGAGAATTCTCAATCGCGGTATTGGCCAGGGTCAGGAAAAGATTGACGACCTTGGCGCCATAGATGATTACAAATTGCCCAGGGGCTTTCGTCTGGTGGATAGCGCAGACGTAGGCGCTTTTGATTATCGTGAGTACAAAGTGCCGACCAATCCGACAATGAAGATTTCTTATTGGAATTGGAACAAACCCTCTTCTCCGGCCATGGACCCCGAAGCCTCAAAGTCTCTCCAGGATGTTCTGGGCGGCAAGCCTCACAAACTGACACCGGGCGAAATATCCAGCCTTTCTCAAATCTTCCCTGCCGGAATTTACGGACCGGACAGCAACTACAAGATTGCCGACATGCGCACAGAGAGAATGGATGGACAAAACGTCCTTGTGCTTGAGAATCAGTGGCTTCAATCAGATCGACAGTCTTACGGAATCTTCTTTCCCTCCGACAGGAGCGCAAGCCATATCGGTCATTTACATTTTGAAGGAAGCAAAGCCGACTTCAAGGTCCATTGGCCGAGGGTTAAGCGAAGCTTGAGCAAGATCAATCTGGATAACTAGTTTCTGCTAGGCGCTTTTCTTTAGTTTGCGCATCAAGGATTTTGGAATGACTATATCCGGCACGGATTTAAGATCTTCAGTCTCCATGTTTGTCGCTTCTACCTTTTCTGACTTGAAGCGTTTTTCGATGGCGTGAAAGTCAGTCTTCTCTCTTTCGAAGATGATCACCCCGGAATACGGTTTCTTGATAGAAATATCCGCTTTGACCACGCCTTTTACATTGCGAACCTTCCTGACCACTCTTCTGATACAGGAGACACATTTGCTCCCTTTAAGATCAAAGTCCA
Organism: bacterium; assembly: GCA_030431355.1. Next base: position 1,398 of record JAUIJG010000121.1, on the reverse strand, counting down.
CACGATGATATGGAAAGTCTTTGATGCTTTTTTCTGGAGCTTTTGCCGCCGTATCGGTCTTGGCCAGTGCTTTGCCCGCCAGGAAAGCATCGAGAATTAGTCCGCATATTCCAAACAAGAATATGGCGCTTAAGAAAAAGAATCCGGACAAGACCGGCTTAACTCCCAGGAGTAGATTGGATAGCTTCATTTTATGCATGGAGTTCATTCTACTCTAAAATAATGGAGTTCCCACGATATTGCCGATTTGATCCTTGAGAATGACTACCACCGCTATTGCCACCAGATTAAATCCGATGGTCAGCGCAAGAAGACCTGTTCCCACCATCAAGTGCCAGGTTACAAGAGCGTAGCGGGGCTCCATCGCTCGGATAACACCGAATCTAGTGAGAACAAATCCGGCGATGGCAAGGACCAGGAAAATATCCGCGGTTATGTAGCAAACAAGAGCCAGGGAAGGCATCTGCAATGAAGGAAGGGCTGCGAAAATCATCGCTCCTACCAGCGCTATGCCCAGAAACTGGGTGGTGCGTTTGTCCGACTCCCGGTAGGTGATGCTTTTGTTCTCACTTACCTCGGAAACATACTTGAGGGTTTTGAAGCAACCTTCTATAAGGGAGCTTCTATTCTCCTGTTTTGAGGTTTTATCCGGAGGCGATATAGCATCTGAGTCGGTCTTCGATTCCGCATCGGATCCTGTATGCTCTGACTCCGTATTTCCCTCGTTCTCTTTTTCATCTGAAGCTTCTGACACTAATCCGCTTCAACCTCTTGCTAGTAAATGCATTAATGGAGATACCATAACGAGTATATCCCGAAAAAAAATAAGTTGTAAAACTGATACTCTATTGAGAGTTATAAGAAGCTTGGGCTCCCGGCCGGGGCGCACAGTGCCAAGTTTCTCAACTGGTACCACTCTCTGTTAACACTCCCTTTTTAGTATCTCCATGTTCAAAGCCAAACTCAGTCTCGCCCTGCCGATAATCTGTATTTCCCTTGCGGCCTGCGCTGGCTCTGGAAACCGGACGGATGATGCATCCGGCGTCAGTGGCAATGGAGGAAAGAGAGTCTCGGCTTCCGTACTCGAAAAGACTTTTGCTCCAGCCATAGAACTATATGAGAACGGCAACTATGAAGAAGCCGAGAACAGCTTCAAAGATGCGCTGGCCAGAGCCGACGAATCAGGCGCCTCAGCCGAAGTGCTTGCTCCCTACAGATTGGCGGAGGCGAAGTCTCTTTTAGCTGCTTCCAGGCTGGATTTGGCAAACCAGGTGCTGGAGGAGGCTCTTCAGTCGGCCAGAGCCCGCTGGGGCGAGTCAGAGAAGCTTTATCCGTACTACATGACCCGTATTCGGATCCTATATAAAGGGAAAAAATTCGAAGAGTCCCAGAAAGAAG
>JAUIJG010000120.1 GCA_030431355.1 bacterium | reverse complement strand
TAGTAATTTTTTGTCAGGATTTTGGACGCAACCTCACCATATTTTACAGCTTCGGTATCATTTCCCTGGTCGAAGAAAATATTGTTCAACCTGACCAGATATTTGCCGAGCATGTCGGTTCCCCGAGCCGCTTTGCGAGCCTGTTCAAGATTGGATAGGAGCAAGCCTTCCGCCTGGGAATACTTCTTTTCGGTTTTGAGCTGTTTGGCCATCTCGAAGATTTCTATGGGAAATCTGGTCCCTCTATCAGGGTCGCCGCCCACATATTCCATTTCATTCAATTCCTGGCCATCCGCCATTGCGCTTCCGCATATCAGCACACTGAGTACTGATGCGCAAAAGAACTTCGCCAGGGTATTTTTCACTACCATAGCCGGATATTCTCTATTTTGGTTCTGCCTGGGTTTCCTCTATAAAACCATTATACACGTGGGACCAGGCTCTAACTCTCCAGCCATTCTCTTCTATGGGCACGGATAAGTTCTATGGCTTCCTGACTGGATTTAACGCAGGTGGGAATAGATATATCCACATCGCTCGCCAGTTTGTGTTGGTCTTCCACCATGTATTCCCTGGACCAATCGATCAGCTTTTCCCACATCTCACCCACCAGAATAAGCGGAGTTCCGTACAGCCGGCGTACTTGCAGGAGCTGCCAGACCATGGATAGCTCCAGTAAGGTTCCGATTCCACCCGGCACAACAATGAAGGCGTCGGAGATAATCATAAAATGGTGGAGCCGGGAAAAAAAAGTTTTGTGATTGTAGACTTTTCCGACAAACGGATTGGCGTTTTGTTCGAAAGGTAGATCGACCCGTATTCCGACAGAGCGATGGGATGCTTCTCCGTTAACTGCCGCTGCTCCTTCGTTGGCTGCCTGCATCAATCCGGGGCCTCCACCGGTGATAATGCCGCACCCCATCTCACTGAGAGCGGAGGAGAGTTTCTTTATCCTGGCATAGTCGTCGGTCTCGGGCATGATTCTGGCGGAACCAAATATAGTGACCATGTACTCATCTTTTTTTGACTGTCTCAAGCGGGTAAGTTGATTTACCGCCTCCCAGAGATTCTCAACCGTGGCCACAACCACTTCGGATACCATCTCTTCGTCTGATAGCAGCACCGCGTCGGTTCTGCCTCGTTTAATGCTATTGTTGATGTCGGACATTGTTTCCTACCGCCTGCAAAATCTCTTAGGTCAGAGGAGATTAAAGTACCACTAATTCGTTATCAAGATTTGTTGTAAAGGGAGGTCACTTTTGCCAGAATTCGATAGAGAAGATGCGGCAAAGCAAGCCATGGAGGATATTCGTATTCTCACCGGAGCCGGCAAACGCTCCGCCGGAGATGTCTTGAATCCGAGCATGGATGGAGAGAAGCTCGTCTCCCTATTGCGCTCCAATTTTGAAAAGCTGGATCCCAATGGCGACGGAATCTCCAGAAACGAGCTGCTCGCTGCAATCAGCAATCCTCAAAATTTCACCAGAGACGAGTGTGAGATGCTCCGATTGATCGCTAAGTATTTCGATACAATTATCAATCTCTCCGATGATGAGCCGGGCGAAGAGCTGCATCTTAGCCGAATGGACATGGAAGTCCTGGCTCAGTTTCTCAACTATTCAAATCTTTCTATCGAAGAGCTTCATATGTGGTGCAGTCTCGGTGATGATCCCGGGGACATTCCCGGACCACCTCCCCTGGCCCATGGGTAGAATACTAAGGGGCTCAGTTACGTTTTTCTACGTGTTTTCCCCACTAAGACAACCCTGTGGGTACTAATTGTTCACAATTGCTCCATAGAATTTAATGGATTCCTGGTCCTGTCGCCTCTTCCACCAACGGCGCAACGACTAATCCTCTGATTTTTCTGATTTTTGGGTATTCTCTACATGGATGAAGTACAAGGAAATAAAGCTGCCGAGTCTCCTGCCAATGAAGGAGACAAGCCCGACACAAAACTGAATTCCGAGAGTCTCCGTCTGGGCTTCTCGGACTTTTCCGAGATCCTGAAAATACAGAGATCCGCCAGCGATGGAAAACCGGCCGGCTCCAATGATCTGACAATAGAAGGTGGAGACGATGAGGCGAAAGCAAAACCGAGAACCGGAAATCGTCTTGAGTTAGCCCCCAGGGAAGATTATTTGAATCTGCCCGATGGTAAGGCTCTATTGGAGTTAATGAGTCCTGACCGAGCCGCCGGAGCGAACAGAGCCGACAGGGCAGAAAGACCCGAGAGAACAGAAAGAGCAGATGGAGCAAGAACAGAAAGCGGAATTGAAGAGAGAGGGAGCGAAACCGAGCCGCCCCTTATCTCCATAGTCCCGGGTTTCGACCAATCCAGTCTGCCCACGGGGGGCAACCGAGGGATAAAGCCGGTGCTTCCGTTCATGCCCCGGGGCGGCCTACCTTCCGGAGCGGACAATTTTTATAACCGCGACAATAACTTTCCTGGTAATCCAGGGCAAAATCGTTTTGAACAGGGATTCAGGCGTTTTATGTCCGATCCTGCCGTTCAAGACAGAATCGGGGCGTTCTTAGATAACCCCGAAGTTAAGCGAGGCATCACCGAGGTGGTTCAGCGAGTAGGAGCAGAGATGGGCGTTCGGTTCGATGCCCAGAAGGGCGAAGTGAATCTGAACATGGATTTTGCTTCTCTCTACGACCGCTCCGTACCAAGGGACTCCAAAGAGTACAGTCCAGAGGTAAGGACGATGCTATCCAATCTGGACAACGTCAATCTTTCCGCCGACCGGGTCAACATGCAGTTCCGTTCTGAGCAGATAATCAGCATGGGCGACAAAGGAATAGCCGCCCAATACAAGCTGGCCACCGGAGCCGACAGGGGTAGAACATCGATGGATGTGGATACCACCGAAAAGACTCTCAGTCTCAAAAATATTCAGGGCTTGCAGGTGGTTGAGCGTTCCGGTAGAAGGCTGAACATACATCAGATTAACCTGGACAGCACTAATCCTGATGATCCTAAAGGCAGTATCACCATGGATAATCCGCTGCCCAGACCGAAGTTCCTGCCCGAGAGCATGCCCTGGCCGGAAACCGTAACTGTTCCTATGATGATACCCGAAGAACAGAAAGCAGAACTGGCTGAGAAGCTGCCTACAACCATCAAAACAATGGATGCCATAAGAGCGGGCGCCAAGAGTGGCGATTTGATGGAGACTCTCAAACGGGTGAGCATGGCCGATGTTAATCAGATGCTCGGTTGGTCCTTCCAGAACCGGGGAACCATAGACTTTCAATCTGCCTGGAGACCGCCTTCCATGCGCTCCCTCTATGAACAGGGCGCGGACCAGCGCCAGGACGAGAGCGGTCCCAGACCGGGACAGTATGATCCACGGGTGAGGAAGTAGATACTTCTGTCTCTAATTCTCTAAGCTGTCATTAAATTTCGGAATATTTCGCCCCAGGAAGTGAGGCACAGGCTATATCTGGGCAGGTAATTTTTATACTTACTATAATTGCTACCAGTATCTTATTTCGCGAGGACTCCAAATGAAGATTTTGACGTCAGTGTGCATGTCATTTTCCGTGTTTTTGATTGCATGCGGTTCCGTCTCCGCCCAGGCTCCCGCAAGCGGGCAGGCGTCAAATCCCGTTCCAGGCGCCCAGGGGCAGAAAGCAAAATCATCGGCCACTGTCTCGGCTGCCAGGTCATTGATAGTTACCCTGCAGGGTTATGGCGAAGAGATGGAGCCTCCATCCGAAGAGATTTTTACCAAGTTACAGTCACGCATCACCCCGGTGGTTTTGCAGCTACAGCAGGAAGGTCGGCAAGTCGACGCCCAGAGATTGGCACTCTGGAACCAGAGTGTTTCCAAAAAGCTCTATTCCCAGGATTCGGAAGCTTTTCGCAGGGCTAGCAAAGACTTGAAGATCGCAAATACAAAGCCAGGTACACTGGCGATAACGCCATCTGCCGCCTCGGCTGCTGCCGGCTCTGCAGCCGATAGTCTGGATCCGGATCTTCAAGAGAGAACCAGGCAGATTCAGAGAGCCCGCATGATGCAAGCCAACGAAGACGTGAAGAAGAAACTCAAGCTCATGTTCCCGGGACGGCATTACTGAGTCTTCTCTTCTCATCTATAAAAGAATCATTCAAAGCTTTTGCATTTCAAGGATTTGATGATTTAATGGTTATAGTAGATAGTGTTATATATGGTAGCTTACAAGGAACCCGCCCATTGAAGTTTGCGAGTTTGTTTCAGCTGCGCGGTTAAATTTAGATGACTAGAATTGCCTTCGGTGTTTGTTTTCTTGTGTTCTTGTGCGGATTGTCCTCCGGCGCTTTCTTGTCGGCTGGAGCATTGGCACCAAATATAGGGCATAGCGTGTCAATCGCCTTATCGTCTTTTGGTGCCATTTTGCTAAAAGCATTTCTTTCTTTTGGTAAGTTTGCACTGCGGATGCTGTCACCGTTTCTCTTCTTCGTGGGAGCACCGATTGTGACAGGTTATCTTGCCTGGAGAGCGCTTATTTCTTCTATCGACTACAAGTTCAACAGGTAGAGTCATAGCATTGAAAAATGAGAGGCGGAGCTTATTTTGATTTAGCTCCGCCTCTCCATTTTATTTAGCCGCAGCATCCTTCGGATGCTTTTTTCTCGACTTTCTTTTCTTCACAGGCCGAAGCTGTTTTCTGTTCTTTCTCGGCTGTGGTTTTTCCTTCGCAGCAGTTGCCGTCTTCTTTTTTGTCTGTCATTTCTGCTCTCCTTATGGTGGTCTTCAGCAGACCGGTCGTCTAAATCCTGGCAGCAAGAAATATCGGAGTGTTATGTCGTCCACCGTTCAGGTTTCGGCTCCGTCTTTTGGGTATTTATTCTAGCTGTCTTATATGAGTTAACGGAGTTGGTAATTTCTCCCCGCTCACAATTATTATATTAGACCGGTCGTCTAGTTTTGTCAAATATCAATTTCGGATTGTTAACCGGAGCTATCTCCTGCCGACTATCCGGGTCTATTGCATACCCGCAAATATATGACCGGTCTTCTTTCCGGCATGCTGGGCATGGGCGAACATCCAACCCACAACTCCCAGGGTGATTCCATTTTTAAACTGCCCGGATTCGAAAATCAGGTGTTCTGTCCCACCGACCACAACCATGGTTTTGTCTCTGGATTTAACCGCTTCGAAAAGATCATAGGTCCCTTTGGACTTAACCAATCTATCTTCATCCCCCTGGAAAATAAGAACCGGCAGTCGGTCTATCTTCCTTGCCACTTCGGCATTCTTGTTCATGAAGCTGCGGAATTCAAGCAACTCTTTGGGGCTCAATCTAAGCCTGGAAGCCGGATCTTGTTTCCACTTCGAGCGAAGAGATTTACTTTTGGTCGCCTGCCGGACCACATACGGTGACATGTCCACCAGACCATTTTTGTTTTTCAAATAGTTGAGACCTACTTTTACTTTGGTAAATGCCGGTTCGTATCTGCTTCCCGATGGAACGGAGCAGATGATTCCGGTTACCAGATCCTGGTCTTCAGCTCCCAGTCTAAGGACAATCGCTCCTCCCATGGATTCGCCCAAAAGAAAGATCGCTTTGTCCGGATAGTCTGAGCTGATGCACTTAACCAGGCGGTTGAGGTCCTGGACGCAGGCGTTCATATCGAGCCGCTCGCTGCCTTTTGATTCGAGATATGAGCCGAATCCTCTCACGTCAAAAGCGATGGTGACAAAGCCTTCACTGGCGATTTTGCGACCGAAAGATTCGTAGGCTCCGTGGTGGAGACCAAGCCCGTGCACGGCGATGATGATGCCATGGAATGGTTTTTCCGGGTCCAGCCAGACAATGCCCGGTGCCTCTGTATTTTCATACTGGTTGTTCCACAGGGAACATTTGTAAGGATGGGCGCCGAGCGATGTGCGCTCACTTTTCTCAGCCTTGTTGGAGAAGAGGAAAGCATCTGCGTCCTTACAATCCGTGCGCAATCTGTTGCCGAAAATATACTGGTCCACGCGGTGCCTCAGCTCTACTGATCTCTTGTCTGTTGCCACCGGGTCTATATTCTTCTCTTTCAATATGCGAGTGCGATTGTCGTTTCTAAAGATCCAGATAGCCTTTCTAAAAAGGTCATCGCTTCTTTTATCATGCAGCTTTCGATAGATATCAGATAGCTTGAGCAACCCCCAGCCATAGTTGATATCCGTATCCGAATAAATCTCCCGGTCGGTGTGTACCGCTTTTTCTTGAAACAGCTTTGCTTTTTTGAAATGGCCCAGAGCGGAATGGCAGCTGGCAAGGCTCATGAATAGCTTTCTTCTGAGTCGAGCTTCTTCGTAAGGCTCGATCTTCTCCAGCGCCTGGTTGTAGCACTGAATCGCCTCATCAAAGCGCCTTTGAAAGTACATACATTCGGCCAGGTTGAAAATCTTTTCCACCGGACAGTAGCGGTCCGACTCGCTGCTCTCTATCTTTATCGCTTTGCCCACCAGCTTTTCTGCCTGGCTGAACTGACCCATGTTGAAATAGCATCCCGCTATGTCCATGAGCAAATCGCTGTTTTCTTGAGTCGCTTCCCCCAGTTTTTTCTCCAGGATTGCTCTGGCGCTGTCATAGTCTCCTTTTTTCAGATTCTCTCTAATCTCCGGAAGATCAGAACATTCTTCTATCTTCATGGCATGAGCCGGAGAACTTACAGAGGCAAAAATGAAAAGAGCAAGCGCCAGGAGGCAATTAGCACTTATATGGAATCTATTTAGCCTTGCGATTCTTGCGGCTCTTGTGAATTCTGAAAAAATAGCTTTGTGCATCTCAAAACGATCCATCATATGGATTTCCGGATGCTTATGTTACAGGAGCGAGCTTCTAGATGGAAGGAATATATTCTTCTGTTGCGGGCACAAGCTGGTCCTGGATGGCGTAGGCACCACTTAAGACACCACTAGCTTGTGACTCCATTCTCTCTGCTTCCTCGTCCCGACCTGTCCTTCTAAGTAGATCGGCGTAACCGCGCATCAAGTTGATGGACTCAAGATCAGCGTTTCCGTACAGGTTAATCTTCATATAGAGCGCTCTTTGATAGAACGGCTCGGCTTTATGATAGTCGTTCAGAGAATGGTAGAGCACGGCTAAATTGTGCAGGGCGCAGGCAAGCTCTTTCGTGTCGCCTGTGGTTGCCGCTTCGAAAATCTCTTTTGTTCTCTTTGCCCAGGGCTCAGCTTTGGCCAGGCTGCCGGAGTTGAAATAGAGTATGGCAAGCTCCTGGGTGGTTTCTGCCACTTCCACATGACCGGCTCCGAACTTGCCCAATTTGATGCCGTAGGCGGCAAGCAGATGCCGTTCGGCTTCTTTTATATCGGCCCGGCTGGCGCAGAGGGAGGCGACTCTTTTCAGGGTCTCAAGATAAGTGTCGCTGTCTCTGCCGATTAACTCAGCTATTTTTAGAGCTTTGTCAGAGTGGGCTTTGCAAGAATCAAGATCCCCATTTCTGTGGGCGGATTCGGCTTGTTCCAGGTTGTCGCTCCATTCCTGGAGAATAGAGCCTGCGCGCTGTTCGGTTTGGGCGTTAGCGTTTTCATGGTCGTTGTAGCGGGGCTGAACCGGCGCATTTCGGGCAGCCTTCTCGGCTTCCAGGCTCTGCATGGCGCCATGAAATTCTTTCTCCAGTTCGAAGTAAACATCGCTCTGGGCACCTTTTTGATAGCTCACAACCTGCAAAGCATACTGGTAGTAGTTGCCGGAGGCTTCTTTGTTTTTAAGCTGGAAATAGAGCTTTGCCAGATCATGGGCGGCCGAGATAACCATATCCGCCGATTGCGCTGTGTTCACGGCGGTCAGATAAGCTTGCTCAGCCGCCTGGACATCGCCCAGCAGAAATGAGCAGCCGGCCATCTTGATGAATGTGTAAGCCCTGATGTCGTGTCCACCTTCAATGTTCTGGGCTTCTTTCAGGGCGAGCTGATAAGCCGCCGAAGCCACGGGAAGCTGATTTTGTTTCTCGGCTTCTTCGGCCATTCTTATATGGATCTGCCAATTGTCGTAGGCTGGCATCTAGGGTCTCCTTGGAGCAGTCGAGCGGGTGAAGGGAAGAGGAGCTGCGTTCAACCTGCCAGTTGGGGCTGGGCAGCCCTGGCTGACTAATTTCACGTATAATTTGCGATGCTAAGAAGAATAAGTGATTTTTGTGGCACTTCTGTGAAACGCTCGAAATAGTCCAGTATTCATCTTTTGGGACCGCGAGAGGAGCCTGGTCGTTGTCTGACCTGCCTGTTTTATATAAGGATGAGCGTCTGCTCTTTGTGAACAAACCCTCGGGGTTGGTGGTTCACCGGGGGCTGGCCCGGGACAAGATCACCGTTGCCGATATCGTAAGAGATGAGATTGTCGGCGCCAAAGTCTTTGCCATCCATCGCCTGGACCGCGGCACCAGCGGAGTTGTGGGCTTTGCTCTGGATGCTTCCATGGCTTCTGCTATGCAAGAGGTTTTGAAATCGCCGGAGACTAGAAAAGAATATGTCGCTCTTGTAAGAGGACCGATGGACGCAGAAATTGATCTCGATCATCCCGTGCCGGGAAGCCCGGACGGAGATCGGGTTCCTGCTCGGACTTTCTTTCGCCCCCTGGCCAGGGCCGGTCGCTGGTCTCTGGTGCGGGCTTATCCTCATACCGGCCGCTACCATCAGATTAGGCGCCACCTCAAGCATCTGAGCCTGCCCGTGGTAGGAGATACTAAATATGGAAAAGGCGAGGTCAATCGATATTTCAGGCAGACTCTCGATTTCCACAGGCTCTTTCTCCATGCCAGATCATTGATGTTTCGGCATCCTGACACGGGCAAAGCGATTGAAGTACAGGCAGGCTTGGACGAGTCACTGACCAGGGTGATTAGTGAGCTGTTTCCTGACTTGGATGATTTTTGAGATGATACTACAGGTGGTTAGTTTACTGATTGAACCGGCTCTGTTGTAATCTATTGCTTAGTGGCTGCCCAGCTTGTTGTTTACCGCCTGGGTAAGTTGTTCCAGTTCTCGGAACATACTACGATTGCTCTCGAAAGAGCCGGTTGTATTGGCTCTTAGCTGGGACTCAAGGCTGTGAATTCGGGTCTCGATCTTAAACAGATCATTGGCTTCGGTCCGGGTGATTTTGCCTGCGGCAAGGCTCTGGGCGATTTTGACCTGCAAATTGTTGGAGGTCGTGGTCGCTGGCGCCGTTGGTGTCGTTACCGGGGTGCTTGTCACGGGAGTAGTGACCGCCGGGGCTGCTACCGTGGCTGTTCCTGGCTTCGTTGTAGCAGCATTATTTGTATAGGTGCCGATTTTGCTCTCAAGCGCCTCCAGAGCCTTGACCAACTGAATAACTTCCGGGTCGGTAAACTTTCCATCGGTTAGGAAAGTTGTTTCGTTGCTCTTGATCTGATTCAATTCGTTGGTCAGCTCAGATGCCTCAGTCGATGTCAGCTTCCCGGAAGCGATTCCATCATTGATTTGCTGCTGGAGGCGAGACTTGTGAATATTAAGATTGTTCATGGTGGCCGCTTGCGCACCGCCGCCGCCGCCCTTGTTCAGGACATTCTTATCGACGATATCTTTCATCATCTTTTTTATATCGACTGCGGATGCCGGATCGGCTGCGGAAATAGCGAAAAGTGATGAGATAGCGATGGTGATGGCAAGCTTTCGTCTCATAATTGGCTCCTCAAAACGGGCTTAAATTAGAACTCGATACCGGATCTTTATAAAGCATACCCGGAATCGAAACATAATTCATGCTCCTGTAAATTGGCAACCATTGCCGGGTGTAGTGAGGGCAAGTATGAGGCGGTCCGTTATCTGAGTCTGAAAGGCTTGTTATACAGGTCGGCAAAGGCATCTTCGGTCAGGGCGGAGTTCAAAGCTGCTTGCTTTGATTCAAGACTCGCCTGGGCATCCACTAAAATTTCTGTTTCTGTCGCTACCGTTTCTCTATTATCGGATTCTCCGGCAACTCTCTCACCGCCGAAGGAGCTGGCAAACTGCACCTGCTCGGCGGTGAGATCCGCATGGGCGTCACCTTTGGCTCCCCATGTCTGGGTATCGTCGTCGAATTCACCGGTCTCAGGATTAAAGTCAAGGGCCATCTGGTGACCGCTTCCTGTACCTGACGCCCCAGGCAAGCTTCCTGAATCTACCAGGTGTCTTGCCGGTCTGCCGCTTCGCTCCTCATACTCCGCCACCTGCTCCTGCAATTGCTCGGGAGATTCATACTGGCTGAGGCCATCTATGTCTCCAAGGGAGAGTTGCTGCGCGCCTGATTCGGAGATGAACAATCCATCGGTTTCTCCCATGGCTAATCTTGCCATGACCGCTGCGTCTTTGGGTTGGTTTGCTGGTCCGTCCGCAACGGCACCATCACGCCTGAAGCTGCCGTCACCGTTTGCCAGATACCTTTCTGTCACTTCTCCAGTTTTGAAGCTTTCGTTAGGAACACCCTGTCTGTATTGATAGCGAGTGTTGCCGGAAGGATCATCTCTTTTGGCGCGGAAGTCATTGGTGGCTTCGTTAAGAGCGAGGCTGTACATTTGACCGAAGGCGCCACGTTTGCCATCCTGTCCGGCACTCTGATCAGTTGAAGTTTTAGCTTCCGGGTCTAACCTCAGTGAAGAAGTCTCCACCTTGACTTGATAGGGGTCGTCTCCTTCTGCGCCATTAAGAGTGGCACGACCGGTGGTGGCAACTTCTGAGCCGATTCTTACCGCGTCCGCGGGATCGGTGGTCATATGGGCCAGTCTTATTGATTGGGCCACACAGTCGTTGTGGCTTCCCTGATTGATATTCTGTTTCGGATCAGCCGCGGAGCGCGCCATGTCCTCCACTATCTTTGTGCGATCTTCCCGGGAATGAACGGATAAACCATCGACCTTACCGTCGCTATCCATGACCTTTTTCATGGAGTCCATCATCTCGGAAACCTGGGTAGATGGATCCGCTTTGCCGTACTGCTGGGGATTGACTCCTTCCAGTCTGTTGAATGTCTGTCTTAGATGCTCGCCTACCTGGCCGCCTCTCTCTCCATCAATGTTCTCGAAGCCACCGAGATACTGCTCAAACTCTTTGATCTGCTTGTCGAGATCTTTGTCTTTGATTTCTGTAGCTTCTCCGGCTTCGTCTACTTCTTTTTCCGGTTCAAGCTCTCTTGTTTTTTCTTGATTCTCTCTGGATTGCCCCGCCAACTCTGTGTTGTTTTCCGCATTCGGATCGGAGCCATCGACTATTTCCACATCATGTAGACCGAAGTCGAGCGGATTGGTTCTACTTTCTTCTTTTTCAGTAGAGTTGGATGTAGTATCACGTTCAGTACTACTAAGAGTATTGTTGTCAGATGCAGATCTGTCTTCTTCATTCCTCTCAGAGAGCGCATAGGCGTCTTCGTGGAGACGAAGGCTGGCAGATTCCGAGGAGGAAGAATCGCTGCGCTGGGATTCGCGAGCCTCTATAGGCTCGTTGTTTGGACGATCCGACATATGTTTTGATTGGTAAGGGGAAAAGGAACTGGAGAGGACTGACTAATTTTGGATTTGGATATTGTATGCGCTGAATGAGGCTAAATTGTTCCCAGTTTAGCCTCAAAGATTAAATTGTAAGTGAGTTTGCTTCTGATTAGCGACAGTAGTAGGGTCTGCTTCCCTGCAAGGACGTATATGTCCTGTGCTGCTGGCTGAACAGACCGACATCCTGGCAGGCAAGCCCGTCCCGGGTGGGAAAGTTCAGACGAATCAGGCTGGTCGGCCTGTTCCACTGATCATAGGTGGGCACAATCTCCAGGTCTGCTCCATAGTTTCTCTGTTCACGCAGGAATACTCTATTTAGTAATTGTTCGCCGAACTGGGGGATATTTCTATCCAGTTTTCGCACCGCAGCATCGACATCTCCATAGTCCATCTCGTCGGCAATTCTGTTAACCCGTTCGTTAATGTCCGGTCCTCTTTGATGATGGCGGTTGTCCCATCTGTCACGATCCCGACCCCGACCCCTTTGTCTATCCATCAGTTCATCGATGAGAAAGTCGAGAATCTCTCCCTGCAGACGGTCTCCCTGTCTGGAACCGCCTCGATTTTGATCCAGAAAAAATTCAAAGTCCATCAACATTTCCTCCTTCCTGCCATCTACTAATAGAGGAGGGCGATTTAATCTTCTCTGGGGAAACTACGTATTTAGATATTAGAATTTGAAATTGTGCCGACATGTTTCGGGCACCTGCGAATTTTAATGAACAGCGAACAACCAGTAAACGCCTAAGCATAGGCAGGTCAAGACTATGCGCTCATATTTAGGATCGATCGTTCTGGTTCGCTTCTCAAACTGAAGAGAGATGAGTCTGATTGCCGGTGCCAGGGTCCAGGATAGATACAAGTCGGATAAAAAGAGCGTGGAGCCGATCAACAGAAGGTTTAAAAGTAGGGCTTTGCTTTTATGCAAATCAAAGTTCATAATTAGTTCTGCAAAAATGACTGTGTTAAAACAGAGCAAAGCTGCAAACGAAGCAACGCTGGCATATGCAGAAAAATTTCGGACGATAGTAGTGTCCTGGGCGGCGATAGACAAGCCGACTATAAATGAAGCCGTCAAAGTAAATAGGGCCAGGGATGATACCGAGAAGTTCTTGCTGATTGCTTGCATGGCGTATCTGTACTGTTATGTCTCCAGGCTGGGTTCTTCAAGGGCGATGGCTGCTGAGCCTAATGGCGTATCCGGTGGCAGCTTTGCTCTGTCACCCGCTCCTTGCGGTGGCAGTCTATGCATGTTTGATTTTCTAAGAAGCGCATAGAACTATTTTGTATATTGTAGACAATAGGTCAGAAAATAATTAGTTCCCTTGAGAGGGGTGCCAGCAAAGGAATCGAGTTAAACACACTGGTAAAACTATTCGCTTTCTCTTAATGCACACCTGGCGACTTGTTGATGCTTGAAGATGAAGTCGATGAGACTCCGATTTCAGAGCGGTCTCGGAGTAAGGCTAAGGAATCGGTGGCACGGGGACTCAAAGCAGCTATGGACATCACCAGATGTTGATCCCGAGCAGGTATGGGCTGACTTTGATGATGTCAGATCCCGGCTTCAGGATGTATCTGAAGCAGCTCAATCCAGTGA
>JAUIJG010000119.1 GCA_030431355.1 bacterium | reverse complement strand
GGGTGTAGATGCTTGAATAAACAGGCAGATAGATAGTCTCGCGGCAGGCAAGCTGCGTACCGGCTTTTAACAGCACAGGCTTTAGATGAATCTGCCAGGTCTCCGGCTGATCGACAACGGAGCGGTTCACGCTGGCACGTCCCAGGGATTTGTCGCCCGAGCAAGCCACCAGCACAAGTACGGAACCTACCAATAAAAAGCAGAGAAACAGTCCAAACCGCGACTGAAAAAGTCGGCTTTTTATCGCCCCCGCCTTCCTAATCAAGGTTCTTATACTCCTTGACTCTATTTGAATTTGCATATTTGATGTCTCCTGGAAATAATTTGAATCCCTGCCCCGCTCTAGATGATGCGATGCGACGCGAGGCAAGTACATACAGTTTTCACAAGGGTCGAAGCTTTCCTCTTACCCCTGCAAAAATATTGCGACTATAAAAACCCGGATCCTATGTCAACGTCTAATAGAGCCGTAGACCAGCCACAGAGCTGGTGTTGTTTTCAGTACCAGACCAGAGACTCTGAATGTTGATGCTCTATCCTGAGTCTGTCTGGCTGCTGTAGAAAAATAGGCTAGCGCGCGGACAAAAATCCTTCTTGGATCATTGCCATCCCGCTCCGAGTAGCCGGACTTGACCGCCCTCAAATAACCTGTGGTGGCAGCGGACAAATGGGACCGATGATGCTGCTCAAAGTCACAATTCCCATAATTCGACTGGGGCAGGGAGATAAACAGTCCAACCTGCCAGGCGAACAAAACTGATAGCGCAAACAATAATCTGAAATATTGCCCCATTTAGTTTTACCCGTCACGCAACCGCCTATATATCACGATAGCAGATGGCGGAAAACGCCGCAAATTCAGCCTTTTGTCCACGTCACATGTAAGTCACGGGGAAATCCGAACATGATGCCAACGCAACGCTAACTCACTAGCAAGTTTTTTCCCTACCTGAGCCGAGAGGACTCCGACCATGGCAGACCAAATATTAGAAGCTAAACCACTGAACACCACCAATGGAGAAATGCTAATTCATGACGTATACGGTCATGAAATGAAAGACTTTTCCAAAAAATCCGATCATCGGACCCAGGAAAGCAGCAAAGAAGCCGGCTCCATGAATGTCAAAGAAGAAAGTAAGCTTGATCTGCCTGCCATAGATACCGACGGTTGGGGAGAAGAACCCAGCTTGAGCGACACACAGCAAAGTTTGTTAGATTCCGCAAAAGATGCGGTTGGAAAGGAGATGTGGGACTTCGGGCCTAACGCCAAATTTACGATGGAAGGTAAGCTGGGAGGCGCGACGTCCGTAGCCCATATCGCCGATCTAGCCGGTCTAGACGGTCTCGAAAGTGCCAGTGTTCAAGGACTGAGCGAAGAGCTAATAGATGAACACGGCTTCAAAGAGAAACCCCTGAGCGAAGGCAAACCCGGAGACATCATGGTAGACCGGGACCGTCATCGCATGGGCATCATCGGAAAAGATGGAAAAATGTACCACATGGACAGACAGGGCACCTGGCAAGAAATGCCCCTGACCAAAAGCCTTACTGCCAGAGCTTATTCCAAAGACTAATTGAATGACAGTCTACTTATTGCGCTCGCGATAAGCCTTCATCCAATCTTCTATCTTGTAGTCCTTCCCTGGGTCCAAATAAGTACCTGCTTCAGCGGTAGCACCCCAGGGAGGCTGCTTGCCACCATGGGCGGTATAGGCCCATTCGGTCAAATTAGCTGCCTCTCGCGGGCTTATCTTGCCTTTATACAGAGCTGAGCCAAGCATGCTGGCAAAGTACCCATCCCGCACGTCTCCGGGATTTTTTACGGGACTGTCTATGGTGGCTGCCGCAGCATCGGCTATTGTCTTACCGGCATTGTAGCCGACCACAAGAAATTCTCTAAAGTGATGGGTAATTGAGTTGCTGTTATCGGTATCGGTGATATTAGGATTGAATCCGTCGTTGGCCCGTCCGGGAGCGACAACAGACTGATACAGACTTTCCAGGGCCGAGCCGGAGATGTTAGGTCCTCCACCCACAAGTTCGCGGCCGGCATCTTTCCAGAAGCCCATCGGCACTTCGGACATTACCAGACCCACATAGTTGACGAACTTTTCTCCCTGGGTGGGCTTGAACACATTCCAGCTATCAGGGTCCCGCCCGTTCTTTTCGGCAAGGTCGGCAGCATTATCCAGGGTGTTCATCATATATTCTGACGGGCTAATCTTCCCGTCCTGAAGGTCGCGAAGCTCTTTGAGAGTCTCTTTGTACATCTCTTTCTGGTCTTCAGGCATGTGCACAATCTGAAGCTTCTGGGTATTGGTCAGAGGTTCATGACCCAGCTCTTTGGCAAGCTGGTTGTAGTCCTGAAAGATTTGCTTTTCATCTTCTGAAGCCATGGTATCGGCCAGCCAGCCGCGAAAGCCCACAGACTCGGTGTATTTATCGTGCTCTTCTGCATTTTCTGAATCTTCCAGCTCAACTTTCGGAATAGTGCCCTTCTTAGCCAACTCTTCCGAATCACTCTGGGCACGCTTTCTAGAATCACCGCTGGGAAACCAGGATGAGCCTTTCTCCGGAGCAAGGGCCTCCTGGCGCAGATTATCATCGCCTCTTAAAGCCTTTGTATCGCCGGCAGCTTCACCGCCCGCGTCTTTTCCGCCCGTAGTAACTAAGTCCGGCATACGAAAGGTAGTCCTTACTATCCCATAAAATTAGTTATGCCCAGAAATCGGTCAAATGCTCTGAAAGGCTTTCCAGAAATCAAAACGCACCGGAGACCATCAGTTAATCATGGAGAGAAATCTTTCTCTTTCCGCCTCAGGCAGAGCCGCGAGGAAATCAACGGCATGCCTCATGGTTCTATTAGCTCTGTAACTACCATCGGACTCACTTCCGGTAAGAACAGCGCTCAGTTCGGATTCCACATCCGTTCTCTGCAGTCCGGAAGCGGTTATAGCAGACTTAAATCCTGTTTCCGCCAGGCTGTTGAACTTTTCGGGAAATAAAATCGGAGTGCTTCTGGAATAACTCTGGCGTGCGGCAAGAGCCCTGAGCTGTTCGTCGGGTGGAAGCTTATTGAAGATCTCAGCATGAAGATCTAGTTGTTCCAGAAAAGCATCCGGCTCTATAATGCCATCTAAGAAGTCCCTATCGTTTATCTCCATGGTGCTTCCAAGGGAAACACCTAATTTGAAAAGTTCAGCCGGTGACGATAGCTCAACCCTTTCCGAGAGCATCCGTGCCCTTCTTTCATTCTCGGAGATGTCTGGAAACTCGGCGTCGACCTTGGCTCCCAACCTATGCTCCCATCCCTGCTCCACCGGTAACGTGGAAGCAAACAGTTCGGTCATAGAGATTGGCTCGTCAACCCGGTCTCGTTCACTTCCCCACTGATTGTCGACCCGCACTTCATCGGTTGTCGCATCGAAATCAGTTACAAGAACAGCATGTTTTCCATAGAAACTCGAATATCCGGGGATAGCAAAGGAGCCACTGCCAGGCACTACCGATAGCATTGCCGGCAGTTGCCCTTCTTCCTTAAGGGCAGAGAGATAATCTCTCAGCTCATCTTCGGTTCGGAATTGACCGGTCTCCTGGTTAGGATCCTCGTAAGAATGATTGAGGGCTACCGCATCTACATTCTCTCCGGTTATCAGTTCATAGGCGAGAGCCTTCTTCTCGTCATTCATATCCGGAGCATTTTGATTTAAAGCCTTGACTCCGTCTATGAAGCTATAGAGACGTTCGCCCACATCACCAGGTCCTTCAGGCGCGACCTGTTCGAAGAAGGTCCCGGGACGAAGTTCTTGATGAACAGCATTCACCATAGTTGTCTGGAATAGTTGGGAGGCGAAGCTCCTCTCACCATCGGCGGTGGGCACTTTAGCTGCTTCCTCATCGGGCACGAAATTGCCTTCCGGAATTTCCACATCTTTGCCCCTACTGGTGGTGAAGGTGCCATCGTGGGCGACATCAGCCACCAACCCAGCCGCTATAGAAGGATTTCTTGTATAAAGCCTCGATTCCACAGACGCTACTGTGCAGGTATTATGTTTACCCTGATCCACCAGAGTCGGATCGGCAGCAAGGCGCATCACCTGACCGGCAAGTGTTGCTCTACCATCGGCATCTACTTTGGCATCCGGATTCTCATCGAAGAGCCGACCTACCTCTCTATAAGTAGCCTGCATCTCTTCAGGACTCAGGTCTCCTCGGTTCTCAAAACGGATCATGTCGGCTTTGAATCGGGCGAGTTCACCGGGATCTTCTATGGCCAGAGTGGCTTTCTCAAGAAGATCGGTGCGACCTTCCGCCAACTCCGGATTCTCAGAGAATCTAAGTTCGCTTCCATCTTCCTCGGTAAGCTCCAGATCACCTCCGGGGCTTTCCTTTAGTTCAAAATTGTAGTTGGGACCATCTCCCCTGTGGCTCTCAGTAACTGTTCCATCCGGTGCCGTTTCTGAAGTAAAAGAGCCGTTTATAGAAGGAAGCAATTGATCCGGTTCGCTCTCCACCTTAGAGTCAGGACTAAAATCCTCCAGCGCAGACACTTCGACACCCGGCTCCTCTTTTTCAGGCTTTTCGGCAACCGGCTTGTCGGTAGCGTCGCCATCTTTACCACCGTATACATCATCGATGGAGAAATCCAACTCCGTCACATCGTTTTCGCTAAACGGAGGAGGGGTTATCTCAGACTGTCTCTCATCCAAAAGTTGGGAGATTTCGGGATTTCCAGCGGTAAGCTTCTCCGAAATCTCAGGAGAAGATTCCACAGGAGCTATTTCAGCTTCAAGCGGGGTGTGATTAGCCATTGTTAGTAAAGAAACGAGTTTAGTAAGGGTTGATTTTTGCATACTAATGAATCAAACCTACTTTCCTGTGACGTGGATACAGGTATGGAGGAGAAACCTTCCAGTCCACGAAAAGATGCCCTGAGAAGACAGGAATTCGGGGATTTAGTCTAATAAATTGCCGAATTCGAAGAAAGAGTCTATAAAGATGACTAATTTTGGCTCGAATTGAGGCATATTATCAAAGTAGGAAGATCGCCACGCAGGCGATGAGAGGGCATCCGAGGATGAAAAAGCGGCTGGCAGCATCCGGCTATCTAAGGTTAGACAATAACAGCGCATATATAAAAGAAGGCGAATTTCATTCGCCCGAAACTGTCTTTAAGGCTGTAACTAACGCCCAGAAAGTGAAAGACGGCATTGTCGAGATCATGGGTCCCAAATTCGGGGGCAGACTGGGTGTGCGAAACAACGGCATCATCACCGACGCGGTGGTGGAAGAGACCGGCGAAACAGGCACAGCGGCGGTCTGTAGACTATTGCTTATGCCTCACGGAATCTATAGCTTCCGACCAGCCACACCCGCCGACCGACTGAATTACGCACAAGAAGTAGACCTACCCTTTGAAGAAGCACAAAAATTCCTGGCCGGTCCATCTTCCATCGGGCTGGCTTTCCCTGGCAGGAACACCCTGCACAATCTAAAAGCGCTCACCGGAGAGAATCAGCTCACCAATCCCGAGTATTCGGGAGACGGACTTGAGGACGAAGAGTACATAAGCGCTGAAACAGTTAGCGAGTTCGAAGACAGAGATGACTTTAAAG
The DNA here is from genome assembly GCA_030431355.1 of bacterium. The sequence continues at coordinate 7,514 of JAUIJG010000119.1, read as the reverse complement.
CCCTGGTGGAGAATGTCACCAGAAAGCAACGCCAGACAATGGAGATCAGGGAAAAGGAGATCCAGACCCAGACCAATATTCAAGCCCTTAAAACACCGGGACCTCTTCCTAAGCGAAAAGAAGAGAGAAGCGAAGCTAGCAGGCCACTGATTATAGCCGGGGTTTTGCTATTCCTGGGGGTAGTCGGTGGAGCCACAATCATCGATCTCTCCTACAATCCTCATAAAGCAGAAAACACCGCTTCTGTGGTGAAAGAACATGTGGAGACAGCCACGACCACTGTAACGAAGAAAGAGCCGCCTCCTTCCCAGGGGACTGCACCATTTTCCCTGCCGGCCCAATCGGCACGTCAGGCACCGCCGCCGACACTATCCGCCGGAGACCGACAAAAACGAGAGGATGCTGTTGCCATAGACCCGGTGGAGGAAATAGCGCCTAACGCCACAGCAGCCCCTGTTTCCCGCCAACTGGGCAACGATGAAGTTTCAAAATGGTCAGAAGCCGTGCGAAGAAAACCCGGTGATCCGACCGCGCGAAGAGAGCTAGCCCAGGCTTATCTACTTGGTGGTGATACCACTAAGTCCATAGAACAGTTTTATGAATTGATGAAGATGAAGCGAGTCAAATCCGAAGAGATAATTTCCTACGCCAACAATCTCATGGTCTTTGGCAACGATGAGCTGGCCAAACAGTTCCTCAGAAACATCCTGCGCAGTGACCCGCAAAGGACCGCTATCAGGCAGCGGTTAAGCGAACTTAGATAGACGAAAGTCAGTTCAACCGTCTACCTACGAATCTTTTCTTGCTGGTGACAAGCATTCCTTCCACCCGACCACCATCGGCGGACAATCGCGCTTCTATGTCAAAATTGGATGTTTTCATCCGACCGGTTTCCACAACCCTTCCAGCGCTCAGTTTCATAAGCGAGCCATTGGCGTCGACAACTTTCTTCTCTTTGAACTTGGTCCATCCATGCAGCTTAATCCTGGTGCCCGCTCTGGTCCCTTTGAAAACAGCAGGAGTATCACCGGGTCTATGACCCAGAACCCTGACTGAGAAGGCAGGCGGATTATCCTCAACCACAGTGACACGGTAGGTTCTTCTGCCGTTACTTCCTCCCAGGTCGGCAATCACTTGCCACCTGGAATTTAAAAGTCCGGATTTTCTGACTTCAGATCTGGCAGCTTCCGGCTCTCCAACCGTGAGCATGACCGTCTTTCTGACGGCATTGTATCTGGTATCACCTTCAAACATTGCTTTTAGCTGAATCCTGCGCTCGCCGGCACCGGTTAGACCAGGCAGTTCAAGAACAACGGTATTGTCACTACCAATTTTTCTGCGACTCAGCTCTTTCAACTTTCTGGCTTCCCGCTTATCATCTTTGTAGACACTGGCTCGCACTTTGAGGTCATAGACTCCTGTGTAGAGTCGCTGCTGCTGCTTATCCACAGGACTCTGCTCCAGACCGACATTGCATCTGATGGCGAAAGGTTTGCCTTCCTCGACTTTATCCGGCATCGTATAAGTAAATTTGATCAAGGGAACGTCATATCCTTTCAACGCCGGAATGATAAGTTGCGCCCTTGCTTTGTATTCTTTCAAAAGCATCTTGCGAAACACTTTCCACTGACGCTTTGTCTCAAGAATGGCAAGAGCCCTGGCTCGCGAATGCAGCGTGCCTCCACCAGGCAACTTTACTCCGCCTTCAAGCTGTTTGACATCATCCTTATTCAATTCATAGTGAAGACAGTCATATTTTGGATCCAATACGTACTTAGTAGCGCTTTCAAAACTCGAATCTTTCTTGCGTTCTTTCCATTCGGACTCGCTATGGAAATTAAGAACCTTACCTTTCTTTTTATACTGAGCAGTCAACTTACTGACACAGGTAGACCAGGAGCGGGTCGACTCATTGTCCGTATATCCGTTCCAGTAAAAGTAGCCTGTCTTAATTCCCGCTGGCAATGCTTTCCAGTCCACAAGACTGTCTTTCTTTCCTCGGGCGGAAAGCATCTCCACATAGTTTGAATGGGAATAGAAATCTTGTACGGTATGCAGCCCTTCTCCAAAAGTGTAGAGTGTGTCTCGAATCGCTTTTTTCTGAAAGGCGGAGCCATAATCTTTGTAACACGTGCGGCTCTTTTTGACAGCTTTAGCAAATCTCTTTTCAAAGTATTCGATGGATTCCTTAAGCAGGTTGTCATCGAAGTGATGGGTGGGAGAATCGGTAAACTTGCTACTGGTCACGTCATCCTGGCTATCGGCGCCATCGACCACGTGTTTGATATGCGCCTTTGGTAGTCCCGCCTTCTCCAGCACCTGCTGAATCATCTTTTTATGAATCGCTTCGTAGATGTATCCGGATTTGAAAGCGGTGCTCTCCAAACAGAAAGTTGTCGCTAACAAAAGCGCCATCAAAAGCGGTGAAAGAGAATAGAAGAACTTAAAAGACATAATTGCTCGGTTAGATTTAGGGAATTTCAGGCTAGATGGTACCACGTAAGCAAGAAGAGATCGAAATGCAAACAAGCCCTTTTCCGTAATCGGAAAGGGCTTGTTTAGATAGAACTTTCCATCTGGCTACATGGTTGAGTTCTTGCCTAGATTGCCTTTCAGCTTCTGGCTCCATACAGCAGCCAGGTACATAATGGCACTGGAGAACATGTAAAGAAGCACCAGAGAAAGTCCGTGTGACTGCGTGGTGAAAACAGTCATCGCTTCAGGATCGAGCGTGAGAGATAGCCCCACTGCAAACTGAATGCTGGTAAGCATCAAAAATCCTGCAGGCGCTTTGGAAAACTCTATGGGACCAAATTTTGTCAGGTGAAGACCGCGCCATGCATCCGACAGGCACCAACCCATTATCGAAAGGCCAAACACGATCATAACCACATGCTTATAGTGCATAACTCTGGTCCTCCCAAATTCAGAAGACATAAGGGCTTGATCCAATTAAAATCAACCCTTTAGTCAATTATATTTCACCCCCTTGACTTCGCGTCATTTCCTTAACCACGGATTTATAATCCGGGCAAATTTGAAATGAGTAATTGTCATTCGCTTTAGAATAGGAGCCGTTCATACCAATGAATTCCCACTTTCGTACCAGGAGATAGAGCGATGGTAACCTTAGAAGACGCAAGAAGAGTAATAGCAGCCGCAGAGAAAAAGGCAAAAGAGATAGGACAGCCGATGAATATCGCTGTGGCGGACTGCGGTGCTAATCTGGTGGCACACGTCAGAATGGACGGCGCCTGGATAGGTAGTATTGATATATCGATGAAAAAGGCATTCACCTCTCGCGCCTTCGACATCTCCACAAAAGACCTCGGCGACAACAGCCAGCCGGGAAATCAGTTCTATGGAATCCATGCCTCCAATGACGGCAAGATTATGATCTTCGCCGGTGGCATTCCCCTGAAAAAAGACGGCAAAGTTGTAGGAAGCATCGGAGTCAGCGGTGGCTCCGGCGAGCAAGATCAGACCGTGGCGGAAGCAGGAGCTGCCGCTTTCTAAGCCATTACACCGATAAATCACAGCAATTCAGAAGACCTTGCTTTCTCGTCCAAAGCAAGGTCTTCTTCAGTGGCGCCTACGGCAGGGATAGTCATGGTCGGATTGCAGAGTAGATGAACAAGACATCCGGCGATACCGCATGCGATGAAGAATACAAGATAATTGATATGTCCAAAATGCTCTTTAACATTGTCTCCGAATATAAAGAGGATCCACATGTTTCCGAGAAGATGAAAGAAATCCGCATGCAAAAAGATGCTGGAGATCATGGTAGAAAGCTGCTCAAGTCCGAAGTGCGAAGTAAATCTCAAAGAGACGAATCCATGCTGGAATAAGAACCAGTCCATATTCACTGCGCCGAAATACTCAATCATAAGTACCAGGCAGCAGAGAAGAATAATAGAATTGGTGACAACGGGCCTGCAATTAACCTCAAGGTCATCGCCGAGTAAAATCATATTTTCTTTTCCTGCTTCAATTAATAAGGCATGATCAATTCGCTCCCCGGTCATACAGCTATGCAGACAGGGAGAAAAGTAATTGTTTTGGACGAATCGACTCTACTATCCTAGATGAAAACCGTTGACAACCAACAGTTCTTTATAATTCCTTGATTATGCGGGCGATTCGGCTGGAATCTTCCTTGTAGAAAAGGCACCGAATCCGGCTTCATCTTTGCACCAGATAAAAGTCCGTCGGCATCGCATATAGTACCCGCAGGCACTCTCGATCATTTTCAGTGATACCTTTAGGCAGCTTGCCTATGCCCTTACCCACGTAGATTGTAATCTTCTCCGTGGAGGGTGCCATCAAATCCCGGGGATTGTGACTGTGTTGAAGACCGAAGGCATGGCCGAATTCATGGGCAATGACATGGATGAAGGTTTGCCGGGCTGACTGCTTATCAGGAAAGTCAGGCATCGCTGTTTGAATCTCAATCACCGCGATGTTTCCAGGAAAGGTAAATGAGGTAAATCCAGCTTTTCCTGGAAGAGTTGGAGCCCAGAAAACAAATATATCAGCGGACCTTGGATCGTTGACCAGTTCATAGTCGAGGATGCCTTCTTTTTTGACGAACTCCCACTGTCCAAGTCCCCAGATTGCATAATTGCGCATCTCCGGAATATAACCCGGGCAGGCGCGCATACCTTTGCTGTAATTGTTGGAAGCCAGATGCTTTTGCAGTTTCAGCAAATTACCCACGTTTGAAGAGCCCTGACCAAATCCGTTGGGCAGCTGCCAGCCGTTAGAGACAAACACTTTCAAGGGCTTCTTAGATCTCTTCCAGCGAATCAAACGTCCTTCGGCCACGCAAGAGAATGGCGAAACCGAATTTAAAGCTCTGGCGTTCTGGCGAAAAAAGCTGACGGCGCGGCTATGATAGGCGGTTCCAGGAGTAGCGGAGACCAAGACCCTGGCCATGTACTTTCTGGCGCCAACCACATCTCCTTCTCCGGCTTTGCAAAATCCGGCAAAGTAATTGGCCGACTTATCTCGCGGATTCTTATCCGCAAAGGGACCAAGTATTTTAAATGCTTCAGAGTACTTTCCTGCCCGGCACATTTCTTTGGCGGTTTTGACCTTGCCGTCCACCGCAGCCCGGGCATCGAAAGGTCCCGGAAGAAGAAGAAGAAACAGCACTAAGAAAATAGACCTGGTTATCAGATCCGGCAAGGCAAAAGCGCCCAGAAAAAATTTCCCCATCTACTTATCTACTCGCCAGTAGACACCGGCTTCTCGCTGCATGAGTGAAGCCCCCACAAGCTCTCTTCTCAGGGTGGCAAAGTCCTCGTGAAAGTTTCCAATCACTTTGTTGACCTGCTTTTCAGAATATCTTTTATTTCGGTCGAACTTTTCCACTAGCCAGCGCAAAATAACATCGCGTTTCTTGCGGCTTGCCGGAATCACTTTCAACTTTGAATCTTCCAGAAAGTCCTTAATCACTTTCCGGTCAAAAGCTTCGGTATCTACCAGATCTTCGGTGGCGATCTTCTCAACGGACAAAACTTCCCGGGATAGCTCTCGCAAGACTTCGCTATTCAAGCTGTAGAGATGGGTGTTTCCCTCGGTTCTCATAGAGACCAGATCTAACTTTCTAAGTTTGGTCAGATGATGTGACACCGTGGGCGCCCTCAACTCCAGCAAACTAGCCAGCTCTTCCACGCTTCTTTCCCCGGAGGCCAAAACCCCCACCATTTTCAGTCGGCTTTCATCCGACAGAGCCTTAAAAAAGCTGAGCATCCTTGATAGATTTTGATCAGCCATCTCTATTCACCTCCTCTTCCAGCATTCGAACAGAATGGAAACAAAACTCATGCTCAGCTTTCGAGCATGGACATCGATCTATTTCGATTGCTATCTATTTCGATCGCCATCTATTTTGATTTCTATCTATTTTGATGTATATCAAATTAATTCATTCCCTGTCAAGCCACTCCACACAAATATCTATGGCGGCATCTTCAGAGCGGGGCTTAAAAGAATGATCTCCGGGCACGAAATGAGACTCGAACTTTGACTTTATCTTCTTCTGAACCTGTTTAAGACTCTCTTTAGCACAGAGTCTGTCCCGGTCTCCGGTAATAAAAAGCATTGGAGCGCCAATTTTAGCCAGGTGTGAAAAGTCACGCACTTTGGCGTTCTTTGTCATTCCATGCAGTGGCAAGCCATAATAGACAAGAGCCCGGATATCATCCCTCTCTGCCGCCACATAAGTTCCTACCCGGGCGCCGAAAGACTTTCCTATTAATATGGGCTCTCCATATTTTGCCATGTACTCAATGGCGGCAACTAATTCTGGTCTCTCTTTCACTCCATCCTTAGAAGGCGCCGGCTTCTTACCTAAATAGCCGAAATTAAATCGCAGCACCAGAAATCCCTTCTCAGCCAGTCTTTTGGCTGTCTTTTCTAAAAGGGGCGCATCCATACCCTTGCCCGAACCATGGGAGATGATCACCGGACCACGCCCGCCGGCAGAATCTTCTAAACTGCCGGTTAAAATTCCTTCTAATCCATATAAACCGCCTAAACCGCCACCAAATTTGACCTTCTTACTTTTCACTCTGAATACAATTCTCCCAGACCTTTACTGACCGATCGGACGATTATAAATCATCTCGATTTTTCGGCTCCGCTATGCAAATAGAATATCGGCAATAGTCAGAGCATCGCTTTCTAATGTGGCATAAAACAACTAGATCTAAGTATCAGTAAGAATAGAAAATAAGTATCATAAGGGGAAGAATGTCGAGTCAATTCAATGCTCCGAACAAGAACTCAGTAACCAAATATTGTTTTGCACTTTTCGCCCCACTGGCAATTGCACTTCTTCTGCTCTCACTATCGCCTCCTACGCTCCAGGCAAGGCAGCTACTTGCCGAAGCCGGAAGCTCCCAGCCGACAAAGTCAGCCTATATAACATCAGTGCAAGAACGCTTGACCGAAGCTTTCCATCCCGCCATGCACGACAAAGCAAAAGTGATCGTGCTCTTCCGTTTGAGCCCTCAAGGACAGGTTTCTCTGGTAGAAGTTTCGGATGCGTCATCTTCAACTGCCGTGAACACAGCGGCAACGGATTCAATTTATGCAGCCCAGCCTTTTCCCAGTTTGCCTTCCGGGGAAAAATTCATGGATATAGAGGCTCAATTCGAGAGCGATCTGGCATCTTCAAGAACCGGCGGCTACTGCAGACCGACCAGGGATCAGCAGGGAGAGGCAGCAAAACACTACAAAGAAGCAAGCGAACTGATCACAGCCAAAGACTACAAAGGAGCCCTGGCAAAGCTGGAAGAAGCCCTAACAAATTCGCCCTTCAATTACACTATCAAAAGAAAGTATACAGACTTGCTCCTTAAAGAAGCGGACCGGGACAAAGAGAATGCGGCCAGGTATTTGCACAAAGCGGTTCTCATCTTACCCCGGGATCAAAGAGCCTACAAAAAGCTTGATCAATACTGGAAAGAGAAAGGCATAGACAGTCAAGATCCCGAAAAGCGCTA